>NZ_RZSR01000007.1:0-19674 GCF_004023265.1 Mesorhizobium sp. M1A.F.Ca.IN.020.06.1.1 | reverse complement strand
CCCCAGAGGCGGCATCGACCGTGATGGGCGAAGACGACAAACCGTTGCCTGAAAAAGTCGCCTATGTGCCGGAAACCCGGCCCGGAGCAGCCTTCCCCGCGGTAGCGGTTCCTGCTGACGCCGGCTCGATCGCCGGCAACACGCCGCAACCGCTGCTACAGCCGCAGCAGACGGCAGAGGAGACGAAAGCGGCCGCCAACAAGGTTGCTGCCGGCGATGCCGCCGCGGTCGCATCGCAAGCGCAGGCGACCGTGCAGGCGATGAGCAAAGGCGTCTACGTGACAGCGGGCGAGCCCCAGCAGCAGCCGATCGCCGCGCCGAAGAAGGGGCTGTTTGCTTCTCTGTTCAGCACCACGCCGGCCTCGGCCGCACCTGCCCCGCTGATCAACACGCGCTCCAGCGACCAGCCCGCCGCCCAGGCCAAGACCACGCCGCCGCCGACAAAGCCGATCGTCACCCTCGCCTCCGCGACCCCGGGCGACAAGCCGGTGCAACTGGCTTCCCTCGGTGACGACAGCAGCAACCACATCACCGGCGCCGATGCCTTGCCCGGCGTGCGCCAGACGGCGCTGTTCGAGATCAAGCGCAAGTCCGGCATCGACGACGAGAGCGACGTCGATCTCAACGAGGACGAAGGCGGCGGCTCCTACCAGGTGGCGTCGGCCGCCGGCATGGCAAGGCTCGCGCCCAACGGCCTCTTGAGACAGAACGAAAGTGTCGACGTCGCCTGCCTGAAGCCTTCGCTGGTGCGCGTGCTGAAGACGATCGAGGGTCATTTCGGCCGCAAGATGATCGTCACCTCCGGCTATCGCGACCCTGCCCGCAACCGCCGCGCCAACGGCGCCAAGAACTCGCTGCACATGTACTGCGCCGCCGCTGACATCCAGGTGCCCGGCGTCTCCAAGTGGGAGCTGGCGAGCTATGTGCGGTCGATGCCCGGCCGCGGCGGCGTCGGAACCTACTGCCACACCGAATCCGTCCATGTCGACGTCGGCCCCGAGCGCGACTGGAACTGGCGCTGCCGCCGACGCGGCGGCGGTGGCGACAACTGAGCGGCTTACCTGCTTCGGTCGAACTGTTTCCGGTTGCCAAACATGCGTTTTGCAGGCTCGCGAAAAAAGTTGTCGCATGTGGCGGCAGATGGGTTGCCGGTTGCGAACAACGCAATTATAAGCCGCTTCGTCTGAGCGCGCCCATCGTCTAGCGGTTAGGACACCGCCCTTTCACGGCGGTAACAGGGGTTCGATTCCCCTTGGGCGTACCAGCAGATGTCAGCGACTTAGCACCCTCTTCCGGCCAATCATCCAATCACGTCCAATAGCGACTGCGTATTTCGGCCGACGGTGCCCGCGAAATAGGCCCGCTCTGCGAATCCGTAGCGGCTCGTGTCATCCGGTGGCGCTTTTCATAACGTGAACGCCTTCCAGCGCTCCTCGAGTCAGACATTATGGCTCAAGCAGTGCGAAACCATATAGCGCCCACAACTGCTCACATTCTCTCGCCCTGAGGCTCGGTGTTCCTGCTTTTCCGTAAAACACCATCGCTCCGCGAACTCCGTATCCAAGCACGGATGCATTCGCAACGAACTGGATAGCTTCCCCCAGGCGCATGGTGCCGATCTTGGCATCAGTCTTGTTGGCGAGGTCGACGACTCCAAGGATCTCAGCGTCAGTGTTCCTGGCTTCGAGAACAGCATCCGAAGTCGCACTGGTGACGCAAAAAGGCATCGTATTAGCCTCTGCTAATAATAACAGCGAACTAACGCGTCTTGTTCCCGAGGATCGACAGGCCCGGCCACCGAGGTCGCCGGGAATTGCCTCGTATTTTAGCAACATCTGAAACAAAGGGATTTCGCGAGCGTTTAAAGCTCCACAAAGGAGCTTCGACGATGGACCCGGCTACGGCAGCGGTGATGGTTTTGCTTTTGTGCAGCCCAGGCGAGGCTTCGATCTGCAAACCGCTTAATACGGCGCCTCGGGTTTTCGCCTCCCTCAACGAATGCCGTGCCTCATTGGCAGATGAACTCGCCGGCGCTCCTAGCGGAAGAATGGTCGGCCGATGCCAGGTGATCGATCCGACCATCACGGGCTCTTTGCCAGCCGGCTATACGACAGTTACGATTACGCGCGGCGAGAGCGTTGTCAGGTATATTGTTCCGCACAAGGAATAGCCGGGCCACCTAAGCAGCCGAGCCTGGTCCGAAGAGTATCGATCAGCAGCCCGTCTATTTCCGCCGCCAAACATTCGCCTCCCGAGCCAAGACGAAGCAGTGGAGTGGTCGATATCAATCCGGTAGGGATCGCCGTGCAGGGTTTCTATCGGGTGGGCTAGGAATCGCGCAGCAAGATCGACTTGGGCCAGCTTCGCCTTGACCTCTGCGGCTCGGTCGGCGATGGCATCGGCACGCTGCGGATTTGTCCTTCCTGCCCAACAGGCGGCTTGAGCCGCCTCTACGCTGAAATTTCGTCAGATACCGTCCCAAGTGTTGGAAGAAAGATACTTGGTGGTCGGCATAACTGCCCAGCCAAAATCCATTTGCATTTCGCGTGGCGGGCCGTTCAGCATCCGCGTCGTTTTTTGGGCATCATGCGCATATTTCAGGGCCGCTCCCATGCGGTTGAGCGTTTTTAAAATCGACATGGCTCATCATCCTTCCATGTGCCGAAGCCGTCCCGCGAGCGATCTTCGGCTGCTTTCGATCGGTACTAGATGGTAGATGATTGTTTCCGCCGCGTCGCACGCAAGCTCACGGGCTGTAACCAAACAGTTGCCCCTGAAACGCTCGCACACAACCAAGCTGGTCAGAAGGTTTTGAGGTGATCGGAGTTGTCCCAGGCATCCCACGCACAGGGAGCGTGTGCCGTTGCCTCCTCGAAACAAAGCCGAAATTGCGCACCATCAGATCGAAACATGATCGCTGCAAAAACGGCGTTGACCGGCACTGCCGGAAATCAGAGCAAAGGGAAACTCAAATGACCAACATTATTCGTAATGCAATTCTGGCTACTGTCGCGGTTTTCAGCTTGTCCGGTGCGGCTTATGCTCAGCAGCAGACCATCACTTCTTGCAGCAATCACGATGATTACTGGAGCCAGTGCCTGGGTGCCGCAAACAACGGCCACCAGAGCGGCGGCCGCGGACACGATCGCCACTGATTGACGATCGGGTTCCAACAAATGCCTCGCTGGCAAGTTGCCGGCGGGGCTTTGTGCGTTCTGGCAACCTCTTTGATCACAGGACGCCGCGCAGCGGCCCAATCGCCCCCGGTGTGTCCTGAGGTGCACGACGGCGGCTGCAGCCGACCAGCCGCTGGCGCTGAGACGCCACGATCGACAGCACGACGCCCGAAGTCATCGAGGCGTCACGACTGGTCCGCAGATGACATCCAAGACGCGTGATACAAAACCGAACGTCTGGCTGACGCCTCGGAACAAATCTCCGTGACCCATAGCTGAAAGCAATCGTGCACTATATTATAACATGGTCGAGGCGATGCGATGTCGAACGTCTACGATCTTGGAAGCGATCTGGTGCGTCGTATCTATGAAAAACGCATAGATGCACCGGCGATTCTTGATGCCTCCACGCATTTTCCCAACGCCACAAAGTTCGCGGCCGTCTGGCAGAGTATTCGCGATGAAGCGCTGTCGGTGCAACTGAACCGGGTGCCGCGTTTTCACGACATCATGCCGGAACAGGCCGAGATTTCGGCCAATGACGGCCTCGATTGGCGCATGTTCGTGCTCAAGGCTTACGACATGACGATCCCGGAAAACCTTGGGAAGATGCCTACCCTCAGCCGGTTGCTGTCGGAGTGCCCCGAGGTCAAATCGGCGGCTGTTTCATTCCTGGCGCCGCGCAAGCACATCCCGCCCCACCGCGGCCCCTTTCGCGGCATCATGAGATTTCATCTCGGCCTTGTCATTCCGAAACTGGCGGACGGCCGCCCGGCAACGATCATGATGATCAACCACGAGGAAAAGCGGATCGCCGACGGCGAATGCCTGCTGTGGGACGACACTTTCGAGCACGAGGTCATGAACAGCGCCGATCAGGCGCGTATCGCCTTGTTGCTTGATGTGTGGCGCCCGGATATGCCGCTGGACATGGAGATCCTGTCCAGGTTGATCGTTCGCGGCGTGCAGGTGGGAATGCACTACAGAGGGGTATCTTTCGCCGGTTGACGCGTCACGCCCTCGCTTCGCGAAATCCTCTTGCGCTGCCGCCGCGCTTCAGCGGCAACATCATGTCCCTTGCAAGCAAACCGCTGACGCGGCAGAAGGCCATGAAGGCCCGGCACGCTTCCTCGGCGCTTGCCACATCGACCGTCGCGCCGAAGCAGGAGTTAAACGCGGCGTCATAAACCTTGCCCTGCCGGCGCTTCGGCCAATTCTGCAGGAAATCGAGCGCCTGCTCGACGCTGTAGATTTCCTCGACCGGCAGGCCAGGCGCGGGCGTGATGCGCACCGGCACCTCGAATTGCAGTCTGTCCATTCCCTGTCTCCCGAACTGGCGAAGTCGGAGCGACGCCGTTCGTTCTGAAAAGTTCTTTGACCGGCTTTTGACGCAGGAATGTGACCTCAGTGCGGTGCGGGCCCGGCGACTGCCGCGGCAGATCGGCGCTCTGGCCACATCGTTCGACCGGGCGATGCAACCGGCATCGCCCTGTCGAGGTTGCGTCTACCGGTTCGCCGGGTCCCTCTCCGCCTCGTAGGCCATGCGCGAGACCACCATCAGCAGATTGGCGGACGGCACGGCGAAGATGACGCCGAGCACAATCGCCGCCGTCCCTTCCACACGAAGCGTTGCGGCTACAGCCCAATAAACGGTGCCTATGCAGATAACTGCCTGGACGGCGAGAAACGCGGCTGCCGAAGCAGAGCGCGTGAGTGTCTTGAATGTCTTGATACGTTGCATCGAGAAATGTCCAATGGGCGCGCCACGCAACCTGCCGACGGCCGATAGCCGTCGCCAGGTCGCGGCGCGCAAGGAATAGTTGAGGTGAGGAAGCTGCGGCCAGCGACCGCCTGACTCAGGCGGTTGGTGGCGCGCGGGGCTGATTGGGATGCGAGAGCGGCGCGGCCACAAAGGGAGGCGCGATGCCGGCCTGCGCCGGCAAAGCCCCGCCAGCGACAAGGAAATCGGATGCGGGAGCGAGAATGCCGGGATTGCCGCTGACGAGCTTTACCGGCAGCGGCCGGCCGGCGCGGGCTTCGAGGGCCTGCGCCTTGCCGGCGATCCTCAGCCAGGCAAACGTTTCGCCCTGCCGCATCGCGCTGATGCCGGCGCCGCGCGGGGCAGACGCTGTCGAGGCGGAGACCTCGGCCTGGCGAAGCTCACCAGCGCAAGCGCAAGCAGCGCCATCAGGGCCGAGCACGCGGTCCTGCTTGGCAGCAGCGTCGATCTTGCGCGTTCCGGTGCCGTCAACGGGCGTAAATCTCCTGAATCCTGACCCGGCTACCTCAAGGGATGGTGCAAGGAAAGCTTCGCGACACCCAGACGCGCCCGCCCAGCGAATATTCCCTCGGCAAACCGGTTGCAGGCACTTCGTCCTTGAACCTTGCGGCTTCCAGTGCCAAATCTGGAGAAAATTTCCGCACCGGCTCGCGTCAGGAGCCAACCCGCGAACGGACAAGAATGGTTACCTATCTCGACGCCGCAACGGCCCCCTTGAGAAACACCGGCCAGATCCGCCTCTATGGCGAGGAAGGGTTTGCGGGCATGCGCAAGGCCTGCGATCTCACCGCGCGCTGTCTCGACGAGCTTGTGTCGATGGTGAAGCCCGGCGTCACCACCGAGACCATCGACCGTTTCGTCTTCGAATTCGGCATGGATCACGGCGCATTGCCGGCCACGCTCAACTATCGCGGCTACACCAAATCGTCCTGCACTTCGATCAATCACGTGGTCTGCCACGGCATTCCCGACAACAAGCCGCTCAAGGACGGCGACATCGTCAACATCGACGTCACCTACATCCTCGACGGCTGGCACGGCGATTCCTCGCGCATGTATCCGGTCGGCACGATCAAGCGCGCCGCCGAGCGCCTGCTCGAGGTGACTTACGAATGCCTGATGCGCGGCATCGCCGCAATCAGGCCGGGCGCTCGCACCGGCGCGATCGGCGCCGCTATCCAAACCTATGCCGAGGCCGAGCGCTGCTCGGTGGTGCGCGACTTCTGTGGCCACGGCGTCGGCCAGCTTTTCCATGACGCGCCGAACATCCTGCATTACGGCACCGTCGGCGAAGGCGTCGAGATGCGGCCCGGCATGATCTTCACCGTCGAGCCGATGATCAATCTCGGCCGCCCGCATGTGAAGGTTTTGTCTGACGGCTGGACGGCGGTGACGCGCGACCGTTCGCTGTCGGCACAGTACGAGCATACGATCGGCGTCACCGATAGCGGCTGCGAGATCTTCACGCTGTCGCCAAAGAAGCTCGACCGCCCCGGCTTGCCGGATTAGTCTGCCGCAGGCACGGCATCGGCACGGTCTGATGTCCATAACAATTGGCGAGGCGCGCCTAGGCTGGAAGCCCGGCAGTATCACCAAACCCGGCTCCGGCCAGAAGCGCCGACCTGAGGCACCTGGCTGCTGGCAGCAAGGGTTTGTCGAGCCGTCGGGCAAGATAGACCCAGCTCTTCGTTGTCCCATTTTCACCAAGCGCAGCGGCTGAAAGCTGCACGAGCCGCTCTTCGACAAGATCCTGCTCGATCAACCAAAGTGGAAGCCGCCCCCAACCGATGCCTGCTCTGATCAACGCCAGTTTCGCCTCTTGGCTACCCACCCGCCACTTGCGCTGGGAGAGCACGCCATAGTCGCGGCCATGGGAGCGAGGAGAAGGGCCCATCAGGACGATCTGGATGTGATCGGCCAGCTCTGGCGTACTCACCCGGCCTTTCTTCGCTATCAAGGCCAGAGCGTGCCCAGCACCGACGACCGCCGCCATCGACAGCGGCGCGAGGGAATCGAATTCCAGGCGCGGATCGCGCAGGTCTTCGCCCACCGTTATCGCGAGGTCGACCGTGCCTTGCAGGAGGCAATCGATCGGTTCCCCAAGGGTACCTATCTGCAACCGGACGCCAACCGTCGGATAGGTGGCGTGGAGGGCTTCAAGAGCCCTGCCGACGGCCGGCAATGGAACAAGCGTGTCCACCATCAGCGCAAGCTCGATTTCAATGCCGCTGCCCATACCCTGCGCCTTCGCGCGCAGCAGATCGGCGCGTAGAACCAGCGAGCGACAGTCGTCCAGCAGGGCCCGTCCGTCCGAGGTCAAGGTCGGCCGACGAGTCGACCGGTCGAACAGGACCGTCTTGAGTTCGGTCTCCAGATTGGCAATCGCGTGGCTTACCGCCGACTGGGCGCGACCGAGCCGCATGGAGGCCAGGCGAAAGCTACCCGCGTCCGCCACGGTTAGGAACATCCGCATCTGATCGAGAGTGAGCGCGTCGAGCATGATCGATCAATTAGATCAGAAAGCGCCAACTTTTAGCAATCCCATCGATCGTCCCGATGTGTCATCAGTTTCCTGGCCTGAGACAGGAGAGCGAAGTGACTAAACGGCTCAAGCTCGCAGCGCTGATCGGCAGCACGCGGGAACGACGCTATGGCGACAAGGTCGGACACTGGTTTGCCCAGGAGGCGCAGAGACTGGGCGATTTCGAGCTTTCCCTCATCGATGTTGCAGACATTGATCTGCCCAGCCGGCACTTGGCGGAGCCGACACCGGCGATGAAGGCATTCACGAGTAAGCTCGCCAAGGCAGACGCCTTCGTTGTCGTCACCCCCGAATACAATCACAGCATGCCCGGTCATCTTAAGCACGCTATCGACCAGGCTACTGAAGAGTGGCACGCCAAGCCGGTCGGCTTCGTTTCATACGGTGGCGTTTCCGGCGGGTTGAGGGCCGTCGAACATCTTCGGCAGGTATTTGCCGAGCTCCACGCCGTCACCGTCCGGGACGCAGTAAGCTTTCACGGGGTGTGGGAGCATTTTGCCGATGGTGCGGGCCCGCTCGATCCGAAGCGCAGCTCCGGCGCTGTCAAAACCATGCTCCACCAACTCAAGTGGTGGGCTCTTGCGCTGAAGGAGGCGCGTTCGCGCGCCCCCTATACCGTAGGCTAACACATGGATTCGCAACGCATCATTGCAGGCGCCCTCATGACCATAGCCATGACGCTGGTCGGATCCGGCGTGGTGGCCTCGAAAATCATTGCCGGCGGCATGCACCCTTTCCCCGCCGTTCCCCTGCGTTTCCTGATTTCGACGCCGATCCTCTGGGGACTCGTCTTCCTGACAAGCACGCCGCGGTCGCGGCTCTTGGCAAAGGAATATATGATTGTGATGATTCAGGCGGCCGCGGGCAGCGCCGGCTATAGCATTCTAATGATCCTCGCCTTGACCTTGACGACGAGTGCCAATGCCAGCGTCATCCACGGCCTTTTGCCTGTATTGGCTGCCCTCGTTGCAACGCTGGCCTTGAAGGAGAGGCTTGGCGCCAAGCTATGGATCGCCGTCGGCGCTGTCACGGCAGGCGCACTTCTTGTCAATGTCGCCTCTGCCAAGGGCTTTGGCCTCGATCTGAAGCTGCTGGCGGGTAACCTGCTGGTGGTCCTCGCTGTTTCCGGCGAAGCACTGTTTGCTATCCTGAACAAGAGAATCAGCAAGCCGCTGGCGCCGCTCTATCTCGCGGCGCTGATGAGCAGCATTTCACTGGTGCTGACCTTGCCGCTCACCGCTGCCCTTGTCGCGTTTAGCACCGTTGCAGCAGCACCTGCCGCCCTATTGGCGACAGTCTATATCAGCATTTTTCCCACCGTGATCGGGTTCTGGCTCTGGTATTCAGGAGCCGCGCGCGCCAGCGGCGGAGAGGCTGGCGTGTTCATGGCAGTGCTGCCGGTCGCGGCACTCGCGCTCTCGTTTCTTCTTCTCGGCGAGACCATCACGACGATCCACATTCTCGGAACCGCCCTTGTCGTCCTCGGCATCGCTGTTTCGGTGAGCGGGGCAAGAACGGTGAAGAAGCAGGCTGCCGAAGGTGCTCATGTTTAACGCTCGCCAATAGGCGATGCAGCCCTCATCGTCACGGCGTCTTGATATGTCCCAGCAACGCTCCCGGCTACTTTCTTGAAATGATCGAGAACCGCTTCGCGTTTCAGAATCATGCTTTAGTCTCTGGCAAAGGTCTTCTTTCGATCAGCGATGTGGGCGGGCGATGGGAAAAGTCGAGGACGAGCGGGCGTTTTTCTCTGAAGCCTGGGTAGAGCCGCCGAAGAAAGAGGTGGCGCCTGTTGAGAAGCCGCACTACCACGGCCATCGTGATCGTCTGCGCGAACGCTTCTTGGCCGGCGGTGCGGACGCCCTGCCCGACTATGAACTGCTTGAGCTGCTTCTCTTCCGGCTGATCCCGCGCGTCGACACCAAGCCGATCGCCAAGGCGCTGATCGCGCGCTTTGGTTCGCTTGCCGAAGTGCTCGGCGCGCCGGCGTCCCTGCTCGAGGAAGTGAAGGGCATCGGGCCGACGGTGGCGACCGATCTCAAGGTCATCGCCGCCACGGCGCAGCGCATGGCGCGCGGCGAAGTGCGCGGCCGCGAGGTTCTGTCGAACTGGACGCAGCTTCTCGATTATTGCCGCTCGGCCATGGCCTTCGAGGCCCGCGAGCAGTTCCGCATTCTCTTCCTCGACAAGAAGAACGGGCTGATCGCCGACGAGGTGCAGCAGACCGGCACGGTCGACCATACGCCTGTCTATCCGCGCGAGGTGGTCAAGCGCGCGCTCGAACTTTCCGCCAGCGCGATCATTCTGGTGCATAACCATCCGTCCGGCGACCCGACGCCCTCGCGCGCCGACATCGACATGACCAAGCAGATCATCGAGACGGCCAAGCCGCTCGGCATCGCCGTGCACGACCACATCATCATCGGCCGCAAGGGCAATGCCTCGATGAAGGGCCTGCTGCTGATCTGACAGTCCCGAATATCAGCTGGAAATCATCCCCGGGCGGGCACGTCGCGGGCGATGGCTCGATCGAGACGCGTTCACGTTAGTTCATCAAAAGCACCAGAGCGGGATGCAGCTTCTTCAGGTTCGGCAATGATTTCGATTGCCAGGGTATGTCGGGCGTTCCGCGCACGACAAGTCGAACATCGGGATGCTTGCGCACCTCAATGGTAAATTTCGCCAGCAGGTTGATGCCGGAAGAGTTGAGAAAGTGAAGGTCCTTCAAATTGAGTGTGATGGAAGCGGGATTTGAGGCAAGAACACTGGTCGCCAAAGCCGTGATCGGGGCACCTGCCTCGGAACTGGCAAGCCGCATTGCACCGTCGAAAAAGATATCGCTTCCCTCAGTCCCTCAGGGTCTCGCAGCTAAGAATGGCTGTCGCCCACATTGATCGGAGGCCTCCGTGCGCGGGAGTAAAACCAGCGGACATAGCCGGATAGAAATAGGTTGTCTGCTGGCGAACCCGACCATATGCGACGAATGGAAGGCGCGGCTTAGCGCGCCTTTAAGGGTTGTTTTTTGCTGGCCGTAGTCGTTGCGTCGGCCGCCAAAGCCGCCAGCGTAGGTGGGCATCCGCGACGTCATCCAGAACGTGAAGCGCGAGATTGACGAGTTCCGGGTGTAGGCAAGCCCCCGTCCCCATCAGGCCTGCATAGATTCACGGCCTTTGCTCTCACGTTTGCGTGATCCCAACCTCAGCCTGCGTCATTCGCAAGCGAGTGTTGCGGTCGGGGTACAGCCAATCCCGAACGTTCTGCTAAAACAACCACTGCTTGTAACAACCTGGGCGGGTCCGACTTTGAAAAAGCTAATAGGCTCTATAGCTCTCTACTGTGCATTTAGTTCGTCAGCGTTCGCGGCGGATGCCCTCTCGGTTGGAGGCCCTGCTTCATACAACTGGAGTGGCGGCTACATCGGCGCCGTCGCCGGTGTAAACTTTTTGCAGGGGGATGTGACGATACCTGCGTACGACCCCACTGGTTATGACGGAGATAGTACATCCGCGTCGATCGGCGGGCAGATCGGCTATCAGTACCAGTTCGACAACAACGTCGTCCTCGGAGCCGAAGCGCGACTGGTGGCAGTGTTCAACAGGAAGACTGTGCCGACCCACGACGACGAAACCTTTGAAACCGGTGCCAACTGGCAAGGCAACATCGTGGCGAAAGCCGGCTACGGTATGGGCAATTTTCTCCCTTACCTCAAGGGCGGCGTAGCTTTCCTGCACCTTCACGACACTGGCTACGAATCGGGTTTCGGGATTGCCAAATTTGACCGTACCTACACCGGCTGGACGGTTGGATTCGGAGCCGACTACGCTTTGAACGAGAAATGGGTGGTGGGCGTCGACTACGCCTATTCGCATTTCGCAAAGCACGACTTCTCGGAAGACAGCGCGGCCGTGGGACCGACGATCGTGAAACCCAGCACGCACACTGTGTCGCTGAGCCTCAACTACCGTTTTTAGATCGTCGATCGCGTGAGGCGATTTGGGAAGCCCGTTGGCTATGGCCGGCGGGTTTTTCTTTTTAGTCATCCAACTGCAAACATGGAAGACAAGGCCAACAACCCCGCAATGTGGATGGCATTCTACGAGCGAAGCCGAAACTAGCTTCGAGAGAACACGCGACAGTTCGGACAAGCAGGTTAGTTCATCAAAAGCACCAGAGCGGGATGCAGCTTCTTCAGGTTCGGCAGTGATTTCGATTGCCAGGGAATGTCGGGCGTTCCGCGCACGACAAGTCGAACATCGGGATGCTTGCGCACCTCGATTGTAAATTTCGCCAGCAGGTTGATGCCGGAAGAGTTGAGAAAGTGAAGGTCCTTCAAATTGAGTGTGATGGAAGCGGGATTTGAGGCAAGAACACTGGTCGCCAAAGCCGTGATCGGCGCACCCGCCTCGGAACTGGCAAGCCGCATGGCACCGTCGAAAAAGATATCGCTTCCCTCAGTCCACACGCGGTAGTCGTCTGTCTTGATTTCCATATCTGGCTTCGTTTCATCTAGTTGTGAGTTGGCGAGATCGGAATGGAGGCATATGTTTCCAGGCAAATACGATCGTTTTCATCGGCGGGGCTGAATATCCAGGCCAAGCGCGCGCCATAGTCGCTCATCAACGTCAGCAATCCAAGCCCGGAGCTCCCCACGTCGGGGTTCGCGGCATTCGCCTCAATCCGCTGTATCAGCAGGTCCTTTGGGTCGCCAACCGTGATGTCCGCCAGAAGGCTTTGGAACTCGGACGCGATTTCACCATCGACGTCATTCGACACCTTCAGCTTGAAGCACTCCGAATCCATCGACGCCTCAACCACAATTTCGCCTGGTGCGCGGAACTTGACGGCGTTTTCGATGAGTTCGTTGACCAGATATCCGATGCTATGCCGCACCTCCATGTAGTCATTGCGCGACGACTGAAAGCGCAACGCGAAAAGATCGGCAATGAAGTCCGAGGTCGTGGCGCAATGACGCCAACTCAAGTCGAGAGGTCCGTCGAACAGCCGCACGCGACTGACGCTCCCCTTCATCCCGATTGCAATGTCAGGCGTACCGAACAGCGCTGTCATCCTACGTATGCCTTATGATCACGAGTGTGATGTCGTCGTGGATCTTCTGGATTCCGATATGAGCCATCAAATCCTCGATGATCCCGGTCTTGATGTCCTCGGCGCTCCTGCCATGGCGCTTTTGCACGCTCTTGCAGAGGCGATCGAACCCGAACAGTCTTCTGTCTTCATCTTCCGCCTCGGTCACACCGTCGGTGTGCAACACGATTACGTCGCCGCTCCCGAACACGATGTCTCGCGTGTCAACAAACTGCGAGATGTCGTTCTCCAGGCCAACGGGCAGACCCAGATCAAGCGTGTCGATGCGTTCGACGTCCCCATCCGCACGCACGACGAGAATGTCCTCGTGCTGGCCGGATAGCGTTACCCGCCCGTCCTCAAAGTCAAGAAAGGCCAGCGAGAGATGCTTGTCGGTGTTCGTCCGCTCGATGTTCTTGTAGATGGCCCTGTTCAGACGAACCAGAAACTGATGCGGATCGCCTTCGTTGGCCTCCTGCAGCGCGCGTGCAACGGATTGGACCATCAGCATCAGCACGCCGCTCTCGAGACCATGACCGGTCACGTCGCCGATGCCTATCTTGACCCGTGATCCGTTCTGGAGGACGTCGTAGTAGTCCCCGCCCACCTCGTCGGCCGGCCGCATGTACGCCGCGATCTCCAGCCCCGGAATCGCTTCGAGTTCGAACGGTTTCGGCAGGACCATCATCTGGATTTGCCTGGCGACCGCGAGTTCGGCGCCGAGACGGACGTTCTCGTCCCGCAGCTTTTCGTTGAGCGCGGAAATCTCCTGATTTGCGTCGCCGAGTTCCCTGGTGCGTTCGTCGACGAGTTGCTCGAGGTTTTCTGTGTGAAAGCTGATCTGCTCGGCCATGCGGTTGAAGGCGACCCCGACCGCTCCAACCTCGTCGCGCGTTGGAACGCGAACACGGACCGAATAGTCTTTGGACTGTAGCCTCTGGGCGGCGCTGGCAAGCGCCCTGAGGCCGGCCGTGATCCGCTTCGAGATGCCGAGCACTGCCGCAAATACAATCAGAAGCGAAACGACGATGGCGGCGACCTGAAAGAGCAGAATACGATTGGTCGCGCGAGAAATACTCTTTTGCGCGGCGACCAGGGACGCATAGATTTCGCGTTCTGGAACGACGATTCCGACCGACATCGTTTCAGACTTGATCGGTCCCGAGCTCCACAGATTGGTCGGCTTCAATCTTTTGAGGACAACTATGTAGGGTACGTGTTCGCCCTTGTTGTCGAGCATGATATGCTGAATGACACCGTCATTGTTCTGGTCGAGCGGCAGCGACGCGATGGCCGGCTGCGTGCTTCCCCGCAGCGACCTCTCCAGGCCGGTGACGCCCTGCGTGCCCGCATCGTTGGATGAAGTCAGGCCTATGATCGCCTCGCCCGATGGATTGATCGCCACTACATTGCCGGTCGACATGGTGAGGAAGCCGAACCCGGTTTCGGCGATCTTGACGCGCTCGACGACTTCCGCGAGTTGATCGAGAGTGATGTCTGCACCCGCTACACCAGCGATACCGGTACGGTCGCGCGTCCACAGCGGGTGGAAGAAACTGACGATCAGCTTTCCCGTGATCGCATCGGTGTAGGGCGCTGTCTGAGTGATGTCGTCGGGGACTGGACGTGAGGCTGGATCCCTCGCCCATTGCTGCCACGACCCATAGATCCCCGGAAAGAAGAACTCCCAGAACTCCGCCCTGTTGTGGCCCGGATAGAGTCGGTCGAAGGTCTGTGCCTGGTCCGTATACGGTACCGTCCTGAAGATCGGCCGTTCCTTCGGACCAATATAGTACATCTGCAGTTTTGGCGATCCGCTGGCCATAAGGGTCGGCGCGACGAGATCCAGAACGGTACTGTCTTCGATTTCCCGCTCAACGCTTGGCAGCGGCGTGTGGTCGGCGCCCAGCAGGTAGCCCCAGACGCTAATCACGGAAGGCGCGCCCGGCAGGTTCTGCGCCCAATCGCCCTGCGCATCATAGACGACCTTCACCGAGCCGGGTGTTTCCTGCGAAAGGGTTGCTCCGACCTGTCGCTGCCGGCTCGGATGGTCGGTCTGGGCCTGCAGAACGCCGGCCAGCGCCTTCACGTCCCCATGAACTCGATCGAGCAGGAGGTCGACGCTTAACGCTGTCGAGTCGGCATAGGAGCGAATGTATTCCTGGTTTGCGGTGGTCAGGCCCTCGCCGACTTCCGACGTGGCGTCGCGCGACAGCTTTTGAACGTTCCAGAGCGCAAGGCCACCGCTCAGCAAGAGGTCAAACAGCACGGCGCCGCCGACGACCAAGACGAATTTCGCCCGGAAGGAGCGCAGGCCGAAGCGCGGTGTAGGCTGATCGTCGGCTTTCATTGCGGCCTTCGCCCCGATGCGACCCAGATCGGCCAACCCGCATAACCCTTGGGGTGTAGCGCAGCGAATATGTGATCCTGGAAGCCCTGCCGGAACCGTGCAACGAACTCCGGCCCGTCGCCGCGTTTGGTGGCCATCTCGCCGGCATACACATCGGCCCAGGCTACAATGACATCGGCGAAGTCCTGCGGATCTCCGTCCAGGTTGGTGACCGTGAAGGTCTCGACACGTATGTCGTCGAATCCGGCTTCGATCAGATATCGGCGACTCTTGGGCCCGAGCTCGACGTCCATTTCGAAATGCGCGAACAGCTTCGCCACTTCATTGTATGTCCAACGGATGCTTTCGGCGCGCGGCTCGCCGAGGCAATGCGAATTCTTCTCGTTGGTGATGTAGACCCGCCCGCCTGGCTTGCATATGCGGTAGAGTTCCTTGAGGATGAGTTCCGGTCGATTGAAGATTTGAAGCGAATGTCGGCAGGTGACCAAGTCGAACTGCTCCTCGTCGAGCAGCATTTCCGAGGCATCGCCATAAGTATATTCGATGCCCCGGATATCGAACTCCCGCATCACGCGTCTGGCGTAGTCCAGGCTTGATATGGAGTGGTCGAGGGCGACAATCCGCGACGGCTGGAACTCTTTGTGCACGAGCACGGCGAAATCGCCGATCCCGCAACAGATGTCGGCCATAACGATCCCGGGTCTCATGCCATGCCGCGGCAGGATTGCACGCTCGTGGCGCCAGGTCATCTTTGTCTGTGTGCGCAGGATTGGAACGAACCCGCCTTCCTCGAGGAAGCCCTGCCCTGGATAGAATTCGCTGTCATACTCCTCGACCGTGATGTTCGGTTCGATTCCGCTCAGCCGACCGAATTTTCGCGAGGTCCATCCGACGACGCTCGACGTGATGACAACAAATTTGAGATCGGGTCGAGCGCGACAGGCATCGATGATGATCCTCGAAAAGGCGTAAAATGCAGCGTTGTTCATCTGCGCCAAGCGCCTGACATTGACGTAGAGAACGCCGCGTACTCGGCCGATCGCATCGCGAAGCAATGCCAGGCTAGGCCCAAGCTCATCGATCGCCTGAGGCCGGACCACCCCAGATATTGAGAACTCCTGGTTGTTCGCATCGTACTGCGCCTTGAAGCGCGCGTGCAGGTTGTAAGGGCTCAATGTTGCAGGCCCTCAAGCGGAAGATCCACGACGAGCGTGATCGCATCGCCGTCGGCTTCCTCGACCCTGAGTGCCGCGTTGTAGTCGACAGCCAGTTCCAGGAGTACCACCTCCCGGCTGGGCGCCAGATCCCCAGACACAGAATTGAGATATCGCTCCTTGGCCTCAAATCCCGCGACTTGCGAAACGGCTTCTTCGTAGAATTGGCGCTCCTCCGGCATGCAGGGAAATGTCAGTTCGATCCTGTCCGTCGCGCCATAGCGAGACACCCTGCATGCCAGTTCGCCGTCGGCGTGGCGGGTACGAAAGGCGACTTCCAGTAATTCGTTGAACGCAGAGGAAAAGAGATTCGAATGCCGCACCGAGTCTGATCTGTTTTGACTGATCATCCGGGCGATGTACGTCGAGACATAATCGCAGTGTTTCCAAGCGGAGACAAAAGTCTTGATTTCCATGTCGATCTGGATCATCGGCTCAAAAGTCGGTTCGCCAACCGAGTCATGATGAACAGATCCCATCCGCATCCTCTCCTATTCCATCCGTATTTGAGCCCAGGTGAGAACGATGAACTCCGGGACGGAAATTTGACCGCCTCGTGATGAGCCAGTCCCGCATTGCGCGGCATCTAGCTCGATCGTTTTTACAGCCCTCCGATTTACAAACGGTGCAAGTGGCTAGCGCGCCCGATTTGATTCCTCCATCGCTTCCAGCCCCTTCGCCGGCGACCGCCTGATTAAATCGCCGGTTGCCTCGGATCCGAGCGGCCGTCCCATGAAATTGCCTTGCAGGTAATCGCAATTTTCCTTGATCAGCCACCGTGCCTGCGCCGACGTCTCGACCCCCTCGGCGGTGACGCTTATTCCCAGGCCGTGCGCCAGACTTATGATCGATCGCACAATCGTTTGACTCTTCAGATCCGTCTCCAGGTCCGCGATGAAGTATTGATCTATCTTCAAGGTATCGAACGGAAAATTCTTAAGGTAGCTCAAGGATGAATAGTATGTTCCAAAATCGTCGAGCGAGATTCGTATTCCCAGGACGTTCAACGTATTCAATGTATCTATATTGTCGATAGTCTTCTCAAGAAGAACCGTTTCGGTTATCTCGAGTTCAAGCCTTTCAGCTCGGATTCCAACTGCGTCGATGATCTGAGCGACCGTGTCCGTCAGCGAACCGCTTAGGAACTGAGCCGGCGACAGGTTGACTGCGACTGTCAGCGCAGAAGGCCACGCCAATGCCTGGCGACAAGCTTGCTCGAGCACCCATCGTCCAATTTCGTCCATCAGACCGTCCGCTTCGGCGATCGGTATGAACACGCCGGGCGGAATGATTCCTATCTCGGGGTGCCGCCACCGCAGCAGCGCTTCGAAACCAATCACCGACGAAGGAGGCCTGATGAGCGGCTGATAGTCCAGGTAAAGCTCGCCCCGCTCCAGCGCGGTTCGAAGGCTGCGCCTCAGATTTTCGCGTTGCTCGAGCAACAACAGCATCGAGCGATTGAACGTTCGAGCGCAGCCGCGACCATCGGTCTTGGCTGCGTAAAGAGCAATATCTGCGGCTTTCATCAGCTGCTCGCCATCGGTCCCGTGCTCCGGCCCGAAAGCGATTCCGATACTTGAACCGACGAAGACGGGAATGCCGTTGATGACGAAAGGGTCCTTGAACGAGTTGACCAGCGATGTGGCGAGGCGCTCGGCTTCCGCGGGCTGCTCCTTGCCCAATTGGATGACGGCGAACTCGTCGCCGGCATACCGGTACGCAGATTCGCCGTCCTCCAGCGCGTCGCGGATTCGACCTGCCGCGAGTTGCAGAAGCGTGTCGCCTGCCCCATGGCCGAGCGTGTCGTTGACCGCTTTGAAATCGTCAAGATCGATTTGCAGCAGGGCGGCTTTTGGCTGAGATCCGCCGATGGCCGCCAGCGCTTGCTGCAGCCGCTCGCCGAATCGCCGCCGATTCTGCAGTCCGGTCAGCACGTCGTGCGTCGCTTGATGGAGCAGAATCATATGCTCCTGCTCCTGCGCCGCGCTGCGCTCCCCCTGCTCCCGGGATTCGATGATTCCCACACCATCTGCAGTGCCGAAGACGAAAACGGAGCGGGGCGCTTCGCCCGATGATCGCGGCAGGTCAATGCTTGCCGCAGAGCCGCCCTGGAACACCCGAAGAAATTCGTCGCGGCACCTCGTATCGAGGAAGCCTGGATAGATCTCCCAAATGGCTGCGCCTGGCACCACCGCACCTCCGTACAGGCGTTTAAGCCTGGCGGCGTAGTGAGTTAGGCGGAAGTCGCTATCATAGAACGATAGAAGTTCGGTCGTATTCGCCAACAGGTTAGCGAGAAGCGCTTCGCCGGCACGTGAACCATCGCTTGAGGAAGACTCCTCATTCTGCGTGCCGACGCCTGATGCCTCTGAACGCAAAAGCCACCTCCGTAGGCGGTGAAAATTAGCGTCCCCCAGTTTAGAAATAGCATAAGTAACAAGCTTGGCAAACTTTCAACTCGCTATTTCAACAAGCGGTGCATGCGCTGTAATTGCAATGGATCCTCCGCTGTGATTGGCGGGCAGGTTATTCCACGATGGACGTTCATTCATTGTTAATAAATCGCGAATTGACAGATAATCGGCGTCGCGCCCGGCGTGATTCGAAATATTGCGATCCACAGGACAGAGCGGAATTCGCGGCCTGGGCTCGATCACAGACCTAGTGTTTCGAGATCGGCTTTCTCAAAAATCTGGTTTTCAGCCACGTTTTCGACGGTCCGCTCTGGTAGGGGCTATCGGCGCGTTTCGAGATGACGCCGTCGAGCTCGGTTTTCTCGGTGGCGCGAAAGATCGCGAGCGCGTCGCCCTCAAAATGCTCGCTGTATTGGATCTTGCCGAGGCCAGGCTCAACCAGTCGCCACAGCGCTTGCTTGCGTTGCAGCAGGGGTAAGGGGATAAGATTGCGACCGTCGAGATGGAGGATGTCGAAAGCGACGAACACCAGCCGGCTCGGCTCGTTCCAGATCGCGGCTTCCAGCTCAGGAGAACCGGGCGAGCCACGCCCGCCTGAGACAATCACCTCGCCGTCGAGAATGGCAGCCCGGCATGGCAGGTCGACAGCTAGCGCGATGGGCCAGTATTTAGTCGTCCAGTCGCGCCCGTTCTTGTTGTAAAGACGCGCGCCGTTCTTATCAATGATGATTTGCGTGCGGTAGCCGTCGAATTTGGCCTCGTGGACCCACCCTTCATCTTCGGGCGGCCGCTCGACAAGAGTTGGTATCTGCGGCGGAATGAACTCCAGCCGTTCGTCGTCGACCTTGTCACGCTGACTCAACTACGCCACCATCTTTGCAGGATAGCGGTGGCGCGAGCGGCACAGGCGATCCGGTATCCATTTGGACACCTGCCGCCTGTGCCTTGCCCCCACTAAGCCATTCTGCGACGCAATGAACACCGGCCAGCCGCCCCCGGCCATTGGCACGCTACTCAACTACGCCACACCTTCGACGGATAGCGGCAGCGCGAGCGGCACAGGCGATCCGATGTCCCCCAACTTGTGCCGCCTGTGCCGAGCCCCCACTAAGC
>NZ_RZSR01000079.1:0-10812 GCF_004023265.1 Mesorhizobium sp. M1A.F.Ca.IN.020.06.1.1 | reverse complement strand
GGTTGATCGACGATTTGCCGACCACCAGCACCTTGGAGATATCCGCCGGCAGCCGGGCCGCCGCGCCACGGTCCGCCGGTTTCATTGGTTTTTCAGAGTCGTCACGATTGGCGGGACACATGTATGGCCGAGGCTCTGGTTCAATGCAGGGTTGAAACCTTAAGCGCGCAATTGGCGCGAGATCGCCAGCGGTGTCAAGCAAAAATAATGGAAAATGATAATATAGCAAGAATTGCTAAAAGCCGGCGCAAGTTCTCCCCGGCGCCACGGCCACAATTCGAAAAAACGAACGTCTCCCGGAACGTATAGCACACGGGAGACACTCGCGAGTGATTGTTGACGTTACGTCAGCCTTGGTTCTGATGGGTGACGATCACTGGGATCAAAAGATCACCCCAGTTGCCGTCTCCGCCATGGTGCCTGGCAGAGCGCACCAGCTCGACGGACACACCTGCTTCGACCGCCTTCATCACAGACTGGTTGAGCCTGTGCAAGTCGTTGGCAAGCATGCGGATCGTCGCCTGCTGATCGACGCTCATCGCGCTTGATTGTTCTTCGGCCCGTTCCTTGACCCGGCTTATCGATGCCATTGCTGTTCTCCTCGACGTAAGTGCCCTTCGGGCGTTTCCTCTGGTGTTGTCATTACTCGGCCGCCGGCCTGAACTGGGCGTGCTCGGTCGACTCATGCATGGCGGTGGTCGAAGACTGGCCGCCGGAGATCGCCATCGAAACGGCATCGAAATAGCCGGTGCCGACTTCGCGCTGATGCTTGGTCGCGGTATAGCCATGGACCTCCGCCGCGAATTCCGCCTCCTGCAGTTCCGAATAGGCCGCCATCTGGCGCTCCTTGTAGCCGCGGGCCAGTTCGAACATGCCGAAGTTCAGCTGGTGGAACCCGGCCAGTGTGATGAACTGGAATTTGTAGCCCATGGCGCCGAGTTCCTTCTGGAACTTCGCGATGGTCGCGTCGTCCAGGTTCTTCTTCCAATTGAACGATGGCGAGCAATTATAGGCGAGCAGCTTGCCCGGGTGGTGCTTGTGCACCCCTTCAGCGAACTTCCTTGCCTGCTGAAGATCCGGCTTCGAGGTTTCGCACCAGATCAGGTCCGCATGCGGAGCGTAGGCGACGGCGCGCGCGATGCAGGGCTCGATGCCGTTCCTGACGTGATAGAAGCCCTCGACCGTGCGGCCGGCGTCATAGTCGACAAAAGGCCGGTCGCGCTCGTCGATGTCGGAGGTGAGCAGCTTGGCGGCTTCCGCGTCGGTGCGCGCCACCACCAGCGTCGGCGTGCCCATCACGTCCGCTGCAAACCGGGCCGCATTAAGGTTGCGGATATGCGCTGCGGTCGGGATCAGCACCTTGCCGCCGAGATGGCCGCACTTCTTCTCCGACGCCAACTGGTCCTCATAGTGGACGCCAGCGGCACCGGCCTCGATGAAGGCCTTCATGATCTCGAACGCGTTGAGCGGCCCGCCAAAGCCGGCTTCGGCGTCGGCGACGATCGGCGCGAACCAGGTCTCGACCGAAAGACCCTTGCCTTCGGATGTCTCGATCTGGTCGGCGCGCTGCAGCGTGCGGTTGATGCGCTTGACCAGCTCCGGCGCCGCATTCGCCGGATAAAGCGACTGGTCCGGATACATGGCCGACGCGGTGTTGGCGTCGGCCGCGACCTGCCAGCCCGACAGATAGATCGCCTTCAAGCCCGCCCTGACCTGCTGCATGGCCTGGTTGCCCGACATGGCGCCGAGCGCATTGACGAAATCTTCCTCGTGGATCAGCTTCCACAGCCTGCTCGCGCCCATCTCCGCAAGCGTATGGCGAATCTGGACCGAGCCGCGCAGCCGCTTCACGTCCTCCGCCGAGTAGGGCCGTTCGATGCCGTCGAAACGGCCCTCCGGCGCGGACGGGACGAGGTTGTAAAAATCAGTCATCGATTGCTCCAGGTCAGTCTTGCTTGTTTAGATGGCCCGTTTGAGGGACGTATCTGTGGGCCGTTCACGTGTTACATTGTTTACATTGCGCCGCAAAAGTCGCCAGAAAAACCGGAGCTTGCCCGCTAAAATACGGGAAAACTGGTGTTGCGTTTGACAGATCGGGGCTGTAAATCTGTCATGATTGTAAAAAGCTGGATGAGCCCGCGACGGCGCGCCGTTATGTAAAACTCTTTTCAAGGTAGCCGATTGGCCGAGCAGAAGATTTTCGCCGGGCCGCGCATCCGCCGGCTTCGCAACGCCAAGGGCCTGACCCAGACGGCGATGGCCGAAGGCCTGGGCATCTCGCCGTCCTACCTCAATCTCATCGAGCGCAACCAGCGGCCGCTGACGGTGCAGCTGATCCTCAAGCTGGCGTCGGCCTACAAGATCGATCCGCACGAATTGCAGGGCGAGACCAAAGGATCGATCGCGGCGCTGAAGGAAGTGTTCGGCGATCCGCTGCTGGCCGGCGAACTGCCGGGCGACCAGGAACTGATCGACCTCGCCGAGATCGCGCCGAACGCTTCCGCCGCGATGGTGAAATTGTTTCGCGCCTATCGCGAGCAGGCCGATCGGCTGTCGGATCTCAATGAACTCCTGGCGCGGGAGGGCAGGGCGACCGCATTGTCCGGCACGCGCCTGCCTGTCGACGAAGTGCACGAGACTTTCGAGCGCAGGCCGAACCATTTCGCCGCGCTGGAGGAGGAAGCCGAGGCCTTCATTTCGCTGCTCGATCCAGGCGACGACCTGTTCGGCACGCTGAAGGCGTGGCTAAGGCGCGAGCACGGCATCGTGGTCAAGGTGCTGCCGGTGGCCACCATGCCGAACTGGCGCAGGCGCTACGATCGCCATTCGCAACGCCTGTTCCTGTCAGAGCGGCTCTCCCCCTTCGATCAGCTGCGCGAGGTCGCCATGGAGGCGAGCCTGATGCGCATGACGGTGGCCGTGGCGGGCGAGATCCAGACGTTGAAGCTCGGCACGGACGAAGCGCGCCGCTTAGCCCGTTTCGAGCTCGGCCGCTATGCGGCGCACGCGCTGATGATGCCCTATCACGCCTTTCATGCAGCGGCCGTCCGCGCCCGCTACGACATCGACGTCTTGCGTTCGCGCTTCGGCGTCTCCTTCGAGCAGGCGGCAAACCGCCTGACCATGCTGCAGCGGCCGAGCGCCTCAGGCGTACCGTTCTTCATGCTGGAGGTCGACAGTGCCGGCAACCGCTTCCGCAAGGCGGGCAGCCTGGGCTATCCGCAAAGCCGTTTCGGCGGCGCCTGTCCGAAGCTTCCTGTCCATGCGGCCTTTTCGCAGCCGGGCCGGATTCTGGTCGAGGCGGTGGAAATGCCGGACGGGACCGAGTTCCTCTGCATCGCCCGCACGCTCGAAGGGCCGCAAGGCGCCTTTTCCGAGCGGCCGCGGCGCACGGCGCTTCTGCTGGGCTGCGACATCGGCTTTCGCGACGAGATCGTCTACAGCGCGGCGCTGCCCGGACCGTCCGCCGCCAAGGCCGCGCAGAGCACGGCATATGCAACGCCGGTCGGCCCGGCCTGCAGGCTCTGCGAGCGCGTCGGCTGCCTGGCGCGCGCCGAGCCGCCGGTGACCCGGCCGCTTGGCCTCGACGAGATGGTGACGGGTCTCAGCGCCTTCGATTTCCAGGGGTAGCACCCCCCGCCAGCCGCAGCGGTTCAGCGGCCCGCAAGCCGGCTTTGTCCTACATTTCAGCGGATGCTGGATCACGCCTGGCTCCAGCATTTGCGCTACGCGAATGGGATATGGTGTGGTCGTCCGTGGTGGATCGTGCCGCCGGCAAATCGCTGACAGTCTCGCCTATGACCGATACCGCCTCGTCTCGCGTTGCCTTGGCTGCCGTCTCGCCGCGCGAGGAGCGGATCGGCATGCTGCTGGTCTTCCTGTCGGCGCTGATGTGGAGCTTTGGCGGCACCATCGCTCGCTTCATCCATGTCGGCGACAGCTGGACCGTGGTGTTCTGGCGCTCGATCTGGGCGGTGGGCTTCCTCGTCGCCTTCATGCTCTGGCGCGACGGCTGGCGCGGCACCTGGAGATTGTTCCGCGACATGGGCCTGCCTGGGCTGGGCGTCGCTCTCTGCTTCGCCACCGCCTCCACGAGCTTCATCGTCGCGCTCACCTACACGACGGTCGCCAACATCTTGTTGATGCAGGCCGGTGTCCCGCTTCTGGCGGCCATGCTCGCCTGGGTGCTGTTTCGCGAACGCGTGACCCCAGGAACCTGGGTCGCCATTGCCGCCGTCATCACCGGCGTGGCCATCATGGTCTCGGAATCGCTTGACGGCGCCGTCTCGCCGATCGGCGATGGCCTGGCGCTGCTGATCGCGGTGATGTTGTCGTTCGCGACCGTGATCACCCGGCGCTTTGCCCATGTGCGCATGGTGCCGGCCACTTGCCTCGGCGCATTGCTCGCCGGTGCTTTTGCTGCCTCGCAAGCCACGGAATTCACCGTCTCCGGGCGCGACATGGGCTTTCTCTTCGCCTTCGGCGTCATCAATCTCGGCGTCGGTCTTGCTTTTTTCGCCATGGGCGCCCGCCTGGTGCCCGCGGCCGTCGCGGCGCTGCTCGGCACTTTCGAGCCGATCCTCGGTCCGATCTGGGTGTGGCTCGTCCATTCCGAGGTGCCGTCGGGGCGCACCATCATCGGCGGCGCGGTCGTCATCGCCGCGCTGCTTGTTCATATTGCGTTTGAGTTCAAGCGGCAGACCCGGCCCGAGCGGCCGGGCATCACCGGGCTGCCGTCTCCCAATTGATGCTCGCGTGTCTTCCCCATTGACAACTCCGCTGCGGGGCGGGCAGGCTGCAATTACGGCAACAACAAGACAGGCGTATCTTGCCAAGTGACTCCGCCGGCCTCATCGAGGCCGGACCGCATCGTTACATCTCTGCTTACGCCGCGGCCAACGCCGCTGAGGCCGTCCGAACAGCTTCCTGGAAAGGAGGCAAGGGCGGCGCCCGTCACTCAACGATCCGGCGCACTGCCAGGCGCGCGCGCTTGTGGCTCTCCGGAAATCTCCATAGTCTGAAACAAACGCCGTCCCGCGCCCATGTCGCGACGAGCCGGCACGGGAACACTCACCAAAGGAGAATATCATGATCCGCAAAGCGCTTTTGCTTTCGGCGACTTCGGCCTTTCTGACGCTCTTCGCCGCGAGCGGCCATGCCGACGACCGCGTCGTCAACGTCTATAACTGGTCGGACTATATCGACAGCTCGATCATCGAGGACTTCACCAAGAAGACCGGCATCAAGGTCGTCTACGACACTTTCGATTCCAACGAGATCCTGGAGACGAAGCTGCTGGCCGGGGGCAGCGGCTATGATGTCGTGGTGCCCAGCGCCAATTTCCTGGCGCGCCAGATCCAGGCCGGCGTCTTCCAGAAGCTCGACAAGTCCAAGCTGCCGAACATCTCCAACATGTGGGATGTCATTTCGGAGCGCACCGCAAAGTATGATCCGAACAATGAGTACTCGGTCAACTATATGTGGGGCACGGTCGGCCTCGGCTACAACGTCAAGAAGGTGCAGGCGGCACTCGGCACCGACAAGATCGACAGCTGGGACGTGTTCTTCAATCCGGAGAGCCTCGCCAAGCTCAAGGATTGCGGCGTCTATGTGCTGGATTCCCCCTCCGACATCATTCCGGCCACGTTGAAACATCTCGGCCTCGATCCAAACAGCACCTCGCCCGACGATATCGCCAAGGCCGAGGAGGCCCTGCTCAAGGTCCGCCCGTATATTCGCAAGTTCCATTCCTCGGAATACATCAACGCGCTGGCAAACGGCGACATCTGCCTGGCGATCGGCTGGTCGGGCGATGTGTTCCAGGCGCGAAACCGCGCCGAGGAGGCCAAGCAGGGCGTCGAGATCGGCTATTCGGTGCCCAAGGAAGGCGCCCAGATGTGGTTCGATCAGATGGCGATCCCCGCCGACGCGCCGCATGTCGCGGAAGCGCATGAGTTCATCAACTACATGATGACCCCGGAAGTCATCGCCAAATCCTCGAATTATGTGCTCTACGCCAACGGCAACAAGGCCTCGCAGCAGTTCGTCGACAAGGCCCTGCTGGAGGACACCTCGGTCTATCCGGACGAGGAGACGACCAAGAAGCTTTACACCGTGCAGCCCTACGATCCCAAGACACAGCGCATCATCACGCGCACCTGGACCAAGATCGTCACCGGCCAATAAGCATCGAGACGCGACCCCGGCAGAAACTGCCGGGGTCGCTTTCTTTAGAAGCAATTCCAGCAACAGTGTGGGACGGTTTTCCGCCCCCGGAATTGCGTCAAAAACAAAAAGCTGGAGCGGTTCGGCGTTTTCTCGAAACCATGAACCGTTCCAGCGGAACGAAACAGACCCGGAGTGGGACATGAAATCGCTTGGCAGCATCCGCAGGGATTTCGCGCCATGGAATGATCCGAGCGCCAAGCCGTATATCCAGTTCGACAAGGTGACCAAGAAGTTTGGCGACTTCACCGCTGTCAACAATCTGTCGCTGACCATCTTCGAACGTGAGTTCTTCGCCCTGCTCGGCGCCTCGGGCTGCGGCAAGTCGACCCTGCTCAGGATGCTCGCCGGCTTCGAGGAGCCGACCGCGGGGCGCATTCTGCTCGACGGCCAGGACCTGCGCGGCATTCCGCCCTATAAGCGGCCGGTGAACATGATGTTCCAGTCTTATGCGCTGTTTCCGCATATGACGGTGGAAAGGAACATCGCCTTCGGCCTCAAGCAGGAAGGCATGCCCGCTCCCGATATCGAAAAGCGCGTCGCCGAGATGCTGAGGCTGGTCAAGCTCGAGCAGTTCGCCAAGCGCAAGCCGCACCAGCTTTCCGGCGGTCAGCGCCAGCGCGTGGCGCTTGCCCGCTCGGTCGCCAAGCGGCCGAAGGTGCTTTTGCTGGACGAGCCGCTCGGCGCGCTCGACAAGAAGCTGCGTGAGGAGACGCAGTTCGAACTGATGGACCTGCAGCAGGAACTTGGGCTTACCTTCGTCGTCGTCACCCACGACCAGGAGGAAGCCATGACCATGGCCGACCGCATCGCCATCATGGACAGGGGCGAGGTGATGCAGGTGGCGACGCCGGCGGAAATCTACGAGGCCCCGACGTCGCGCTTCGTGGCGCATTTCGTCGGCAATGTGAACATGTTCGAGGGCAAGGTTGCCGAGCGGGCAGCGAATACGACGCGCATCACCGGCGCGACCGGTGCGCAGATCGTTGTCGAGAATGCCACCGACACCACCAAGGGCGCCGACATCGTCTTCGCGATCCGGCCCGAGAAGATCAAGGTATCGTCGAGGAAGCCGGCCGATGCCGTCAATGCGCTGGAAGGCGAAGTCTATGACGTTGCGTATCTTGGCGACATGACCGTCTACCACATCAAGCTCGACGACGGACAGATGGTGCGGGCAAGCGCGTTGAACGCTGCCCGCGTCAGCGACGACCCTCTGACCTGGAACGATCGCGCCTGGGTCTCCTTCCGGCCGGACGCCGGCGTCGTGCTGACAAGGTAACAGGGCGGCCATGACCAACATCGCCGCCGCCCCTTCCTCGGCCGAAACCGCCGCTCAGTTGCCGACCAAGCTGGCGAAGGGCTTCGTTGACCGTCTCGTTATCATCGTTCCCTATCTCTGGCTGCTGTTCTTCTTCCTTGTCCCGTTCATCATCGTCTTCAAGATCTCGCTGTCGCAGACGGCGATCTCGATGCCGCCTTACACTCCTGTGCTCGATTTCGGCGACGGCATTTCCGGATTCTTCGCCGGCTTTCGCGAGCTCAACTTCGACAACTACACCTGGCTGACCCAGGACGCGCTTTACTTCAACGCCTATGTGACCAGCCTGATCATCGCGGGCATCTCGACGGTGTTGACGCTGGTCGTCGGCTATCCGATCGCCTATGGCATGGCGCGCGCGCCGGCGACGATCCGGCCGACCTTGCTAATGCTGGTGATCCTGCCGTTCTGGACCTCGTTCCTGATCCGCGTCTATGCCTGGATCGGCATCCTGAAACCCGAAGGGCTGCTCAACCAGGTGCTGCTCGCCACTGGCCTGATCAGCCAGCCGCTGGTCATCCTCAACACCTACACCGCGATCTTCATCGGCATCGTCTATTCCTATCTGCCCTTCATGGTGCTGCCGCTCTACTCGTCGCTGGAGAAGATGGACTATTCGCTGATCGAGGCGGCGCAGGATCTCGGCTGCCCGCCGATCGGTGCCTTTTGGAAGATCACCTTCCCGCTGTCGCTGCCGGGCGTGATTGCCGGCTGCCTGCTGGTCTTCATCCCGGCGGTCGGCGAGTTCGTCATACCGGACCTTCTCGGCGGCTCGCAGACGCTGATGATCGGCAAGACGCTGTGGAACGAATTCTTCGCCAACCGCGATTGGCCGGTCTCCTCGGCGGTGGCGGTCATCCTGCTCCTGGTGCTGACCGTCCCGATCATGTTCTTCCAGCAAGCTCAAGCGAAAGCCCAGGAGCAAGGCAAATGAACGCCACCTGGAGCCGCTTCAACATCACTTCGATCGTGCTCGGTTTTGCCTTTCTCTATCTGCCGATCGTGCTTCTCATCGTCTTTTCCTTCAACGAATCCAAGCTCGTCACCGTTTGGGGCGGCTTTTCGACGAAATGGTACGTGTCGCTGTTCCACAACCAGGGCCTGATGGACGCCACCTGGGTGACAGCCCGCGTCGGCGTCATCTCGGCGACCGTTGCCACCGTGCTCGGCACGCTGGCGGCGATCACCTTGACCCGCTACACACGCTTCAAGGGACGAGTGCTGTTTTCCGGCATGGTCTTTGCGCCGCTGGTCATGCCGGAAGTCATCACCGGCCTGTCGCTGCTCTTGCTCTTCGTGGCCGTCGGACTTGACCGAGGCTTCTTCACCGTCACGCTCGCCCACATCACCTTCACCATGTGCTTCGTGGCCGTCGTCGTGCAGTCGCGCCTGGTCTCCTTCGACCGCTCGCTGGAGGAAGCCGCGATGGACCTCGGCGCGCCGCCGGTGAAGACCTTCTTTCAGATCACCTTGCCCGTCATCTTGCCGGCGATCATCTCCGGCTGGATGCTGGCCTTCACGCTCTCGCTCGACGATCTGGTCATCGCCTCCTTCACCTCGGGCCCCGGCGCCACGACGCTGCCGATGAAGATCTACAGCCAGGTGCGCCTCGGCGTGACGCCTGAGATCAATGCCGCCTGCACCATCCTGATCGCCGTCGTCGCGATCGGCGTCATCATTGCCTCGATCGCCAACAAGCGCCGCGAGGTCCAGCGCCAGCGCGATGAGCAGGCGGCGCAACGCGGATAGGGAACAAAGACGGGCGCGACCTGCGCCTTGTTCTATTGGCCTGAAACGCCGCGGCTGATCGGCGAGATGAACGGAGTGCTCCAGTTGCCGCCGACGAAGAACAACGACTGCTTTGAGGGCTGCGGCGCCTGCACCGCTGTCTGACCGGCGGTAGCCGGTTGTTGGGCCGGCTGTTGCTGCGCAGGTTGTCCGTTCGGGATGATGCCGCCCGAGAGCGCCAGCCCGCGCCCGGTATAGGAGGCGATGCCCGAAAGCCAGATCTTGTACTTCTGTGCATTGACCTCGGCCTTGTCCAGCCGCGCCACACCTTTCGAGATGCTCGCCTTGATCTCGGCGCCGTCGATGGGCAGCGAGCCGTCGGCGACGTCGTCGAGGGCGAAGAATCCGCCCTGTTCGTTGCGCTTGAGAAAGGCAGGCAGGTTGAGGCCGTTGAGCGAGCCCGGCCCGAACGTCGCCGAGAAAGACCCGTCGGCGTTCTCGAAGATCGAGTCCCAGGCCTTGCCCGGCCCCTTCAGAATGACCGAGACGGTTCCGGTTCCGGCCGGCACCAGCCGCGTCATCCCCGCCGCGGTGGCGAAGGCGCCGGTGTCGACGTCCGATGCCAAAAGCCGCAACTCGACCTGAGTGCCGTCCGGCTTGCGGTCGAAGCGCAGGCTGCTCTGGATGTTGCCGTTGAAGGCCGACGCGTCGGAGATGTCGAAGACGGCAAGCCCGTTCTTGACCTGCGCGGTCGCGGCGACATCGGCAAGCTGGATCGGGCCGGCGGTGGCGTGCGCCGCCGACAGCCTGAGATCGAGGTTGATCTTGTCGGCGAAGCCGGTGTCGAACTCGCCGGGGCCTGCCTGGCCGGCGGGAGCGATCGGCGTGAAAGCGGAAAGGACCGATCGAAGATCGAGCGTATCGAACGCAAGCGTGCCGGAAATAACGGGCAGGGGCTCGCTGAACGAAAAGTCCAGCGCTCCCATGCCGGGGTTGTTGTCCAGCGCCACCGTCGTGTTCTCGAACTTCGCGCGCCCCGCCGAGGCCGCCACCTTGCTCGCGACCGAGACGGAGCCGATCGCAGCACCAGGCGCCATGCCGGCTTGCGACCATTCAAGCAGGCGTCGCAGCGAAGGGGCGGTGAATTTCGCTTGGCCGTCCAGATAGCCGTTCTCCGACATCGAGGCGACGCCGTCGAAAGAAAGTGTGGCGGGCGCCGCCTTGAAGGCGAGCGTGACGGGGGCGACCCCTCCGGCAAACAGCACCAGCGGCTTCGCCGAGGAAAAATCGATCTGGACGCTTTCGCCGCGCCATATGCCGGTCGCCGTGAGCGCGGCGTCGCTGTTCATCGCCGCCCAGTTCACCTGGCCGCTGAGGCTGCTCAGGATCTCGGTATCCTTGCCGCCAACCGAGGTCACGACGCGGCCGTCGCGGAACTCGACGATGCCGAACGGATCGGAAGGGAGTCTGCCGAGGTCGGGCTTCTGCGGGTTCGCGGTGACCACGCCGCGCGCAGTGTCGATCGAGCGGGTGATGCG
>NZ_RZSR01000801.1:0-2805 GCF_004023265.1 Mesorhizobium sp. M1A.F.Ca.IN.020.06.1.1 | reverse complement strand
TTCCAGCACCGACAGCGTGCGGTCGACCCCGGCGAAGCTGGAGAATGGCCCGCTGGTCTCGACGCGCGCCATGGAGATGCGCCAGTCGAAATCCTCGAGACCGGCGCCATCAGGCGAGACGGCGATCTCGGTGGTCGTGCCGCCGCCGTTCTTCCACGGCATGACGCGATAGCCGGCGGTACGAAGGATGCGCATCGGTTCAACCCAGTATGCCCGGCAGGTTGAGCTGGTGCTCCTTCGCGCACTCGATGGCGATGTCGTAACCGGCATCGGCGTGACGCATGACGCCGGTCGCGGGGTCGTTCCACAGCACGCGCTCCAGGCGCCTGGCCGCGTCAGGCGTTCCGTCGGCGACGATCACCATGCCGGCATGCTGCGAGAAGCCCATGCCGACGCCGCCGCCGTGATGCAGCGAGACCCAGGTGGCGCCGGACGCGGTGTTGAGCAGCGCGTTGAGCAGCGGCCAGTCGGAAATGGCGTCGGAGCCATCCTTCATCGCCTCGGTCTCGCGGTTCGGCGAGGCGACCGAGCCGGAATCGAGATGGTCGCGGCCGATGACGACCGGCGCCTTGATCTCGCCCTTGGCCACCATTTCGTTGAAGGCGAGTCCCAATCGGTGGCGGTCGCCAAGCCCGACCCAGCAGATGCGCGCCGGCAGGCCCTGGAAGGAGATGCGCTCGCGCGCCATGTCGAGCCAATTGTGCAGATGCGTGTTGCCGGGGGTGAGTTCGCGCACCTTGGCGTCCGTCTTGTAGATATCTTCCGGATCGCCCGAGAGCGCAGCCCAGCGAAACGGGCCGATGCCGCGACAGAACAGCGGACGGATGTAAGCCGGCACGAAGCCGGGGAAGGCGAAGGCATTTTCGAAACCCTCGTCCTTGGCGACCTGGCGGATGTTGTTACCGTAGTCGAGCGTCGGCACGCCGGCGTTCCAGAACGCCACCATCGCCTCGACATGCTCGCGCATCGACGCGCGCGCCGCCTTCTCCACCGCCTTCGGATCGCTGACGCGCTTCTCGCGCCATTCGGCCATGGTCCAGCCCTTGGGCAGATAGCCGTTGATCGGGTCATGCGCCGAGGTCTGGTCGGTGAGGATATCGGGGCGGATCCCACGCCTGAACATCTCCGGCACGATCTCGGCGGCATTGCCGAGCAGGCCGACGGACTTCGCCTCGCCGGCCTTGATCCAGCGCTCGATCATTTCCATCGCCTCGTCGAGCGTTTCGGCCTTCTCGTCGAGGTAGCGAGTGCGCAAGCGGAAGTCGATCGAGTCCGGATTGCATTCGATGGCGAGGCAGGAGGCGCCGGCCATGACGGCGGCCAGAGGCTGGGCGCCGCCCATGCCGCCGAGGCCGGCGGTCAGGATCCACTTGCCATTGAGATTGCCGCCATAGTGCTGGCGGCCGGCCTCGACGAAGGTCTCGTAGGTGCCCTGAACGATGCCTTGCGTGCCGATATAGATCCAGGAACCGGCCGTCATCTGGCCGTACATCATCAGGCCCTTCCTATCGAGCTCGTTGAATTTTTCCCAGGTCGCCCAGTGCGGCACGATGTTGGAATTGGCGATCAAGACGCGCGGCGCGTCCTTGTGGGTGCGGAAGACGCCGACCGGCTTGCCCGACTGCACCAAGAGCGTCTCGTCCTCGCCGAGCGTCTTCAGTGACGCGGCGATGCGGTCGAAATCGTTCCAGGTGCGCGCCGCCCGGCCGATGCCGCCATAGACCACGAGCTCGTTCGGGTTCTCGGCGACCTCCGGATCGAGATTGTTCATCAGCATGCGCAGCGGCGCCTCGGTCGTCCAATAGCGGGCGTTGAGCTTGTCGCCGCGCGGCGCGCGGACTTCACGGATGTTGTGGCGAGGGTCGGTCATGTCGGCAGTTCCCTTTCGATCAGGTGCGGCGGGAGCGTCAGCGCGCGGCCCAGGCAATCGCGGTTTCGAGAATGGTTTTCAGCGTGGCGCGGATCGGCGCCGCGTAGGTTGGGTCGTAAGGCACCGGCCAGTTGTCTGGCGCGCCCTTTTCCGACGGCTCGCGCATATAGCCGCGGTTCGAGAGCTCCATCTGCAGCGCATGGACGCCGCTCTGCGGCCGGCCGAAACTTCTGGTGATCCAACCGCCCTTGAAGCGCCCATTGACCACCCAGGACTGGCTGCTCGCCGCGAGGATGGCGGCTACCTTTTCCTGCAGCGATGGTTCGGTGCTCTTGCCGTCATTGGTGCCGAGATTGAACACCGGCAGCGTGCCTTCGAACAGGCGCGGCAGCACCGAGCGGATCGAATGGCAATCATACAGCACGATCTTCTCATGCATGCCGCGCAGCCGGTCGATCTCAGCCTGCAGTGCGGCATGGTAAGGCGCGAAGTAAGTCTCGCGGCGCCGGTCGATCTCGGACGGCGTCGGCTCCTCGCCCATGCGGTAGAGCGGGTCGCCATCAAACGTGTCGGTGGGGCAGAGCGTGGTCGTCGCCTGTCCAGGATAAAGCGAGACGCCGGAGGGGTCGCGGTTGACGTCGATGACGGTGCGCGAGATGGCGGTGTGGACGACCGTGGCGCCAAGATCGTTCGCGAAGTCGTACAGCTTGTCGATCCACCAGTCGCAGTCGCGGCGGCCGAGCCACGGCGACACCAACCGGCTGTCGAGGCCCGCAAGATCTATGCCGGTGTGCGGGATCGAGACCAGCAGCGGCGCCGTACCGCGTGTGATGGTGAGCCAGGGCGTGGTCATTGGAGCTCTCCACGGGTTGGAGCTCTACGGCGCCCCCCTCTGTCCTGCCGGACATCTCCCCCACGAGGGGGGAGATCAGATA
>NZ_RZSR01000800.1:0-2809 GCF_004023265.1 Mesorhizobium sp. M1A.F.Ca.IN.020.06.1.1 | reverse complement strand
CTCGACGCCTGGCGCGGCGTCGGCACCGCCGGCGCCAAGGCGCGCGCCGATTGGGAAGGCCGCCTTGCCAAGGCCGACGCCAAGCTGAAGGGCGAATTCGAGCGCCGCCTCGCCGGCAAGCTGCCGGACAATTTCGACGCCGTCATCGCCGAGTACAAGAAGAAGCTCTCGGCCGACAAGCCGAAGGTGGCCACCCGTAAGTCCTCGGAAATGGCGCTGGAAGTGATCAACGGCGCTGTTCCCGAAACCATCGGCGGCTCGGCCGACCTCACCGGCTCCAACAACACCAAGACCAGCCAGACCAAGAACATCACTCCGGACGACTACGGCCAGCGCTATGTTCATTACGGCATCCGCGAGCACGGCATGGCGGCGGCCATCAACGGGTTGACGCTGCATGGCGGCCTGATCGCCTATGGCGGCACCTTCTTGTGTTTCTCCGACTATGCCCGGCCCTCGATGCGCCTTGCCTCGCTGATGGGCATCCGCTCGATCTTCGTCATGACCCATGACTCGATCGGTCTCGGCGAGGACGGCCCGACCCACCAGCCGGTCGAGCATCTGGCCGCACTGCGCGCCATTCCGAACCACAACGTCTTCCGCCCGGCCGACGCGGTCGAGACGGCGGAATGTTGGCAGCTGGCGTTGGAGTCCGAAAAGACGCCTTCGACGCTCGCGCTGACCCGCCAGAACCTGCCGACCGTGCGCAGCGAACACAGCGAGAAGAACCTCAGCGCCTCGGGCGCTTATGAGCTTGCCGCGGCAAACGGCGAGGCGGCCGTGACGATCTTCGCCACGGGCTCGGAGGTCGAGGTCGCCCTCGGCGCCCGCGAGTTGCTCGAAAAACACGGCCATCCGACCCGCGTCGTATCGGTGCCCTGCTTCGAGCTGTTCGACCAGCAGGACGAGGACTATCGCAGGAAGACCATCGGCAACGCCGAGGTGAAGGTCGCTATCGAGGCCGGCATCCGCCAGGGCTGGGACCACCTGATCGGTATCGACGGCATCTTCGTCGGCATGACCGGCTTCGGCGCCTCCGGCTCGATCGAGCAGCTCTATCCGCATTTCGGCATCACCGCCGAGGCCGCGGCGAAGGCCGTGGAGGCACGCCTGCACGGCAAGTGAGCCATCGCATGTCGCTCAAAAGCGCGCAGCGATCTCGAGCGGCATGCACAAAAAGCAACGCCCCGTCCGGCGAAGCCCTTCAAAGGATGTCGCCGGACTGGACCAACCTAATCGATTTAAATTCCGGCTTCTACGGCTGGATTCTTTGCACGCCCGCCGCTATGAAGCAGCGGACCCATCCACTTTCCAGTCCCCAGGGAGAGAAACATGACCGTCAGAGTTGCCATCAACGGATTTGGCCGCATCGGCCGCAACATCCTGCGCGCCATTCATGAATCCGGCCGCAAGGACATCGATGTCGTCGCCGTCAACGACCTCGGGCCGGTAGAGACCAACGCGCATCTGCTCCGCTACGACAGCGTGCATGGCCGCTTCCCGCATGAAGTGACGGTCGACGGCGACCAGATCTCCGTCGGCAAGGAGAAGTTCAAGGTCACCGCCATCAAGGATCCGACCCAGCTGCCCTGGAAGGATCTCGGCATCGACATCGCGCTCGAATGCACCGGTATCTTCACTGCGCGCGACAAGGCTGCCGCGCATCTGACCGCCGGCGCCAAGCGCGTCATCGTCTCGGCCCCGGCCGAAGGCGCCGATCTCACGGTCGTCTACGGCATCAACCACGACAAGCTGACCAAGGACCACGTCGTCATCTCCAACGCGTCCTGCACCACCAACTGCCTGGCCCCGCTTGCCGCCGTGCTGCACGAGACCGTCGGCATCGAGAAGGGCATGATGACGACAATCCATTCCTACACCGGCGACCAGCCGACGCTGGACACCATGCACAAGGACCTTTACCGGGCCCGCGCCGCGGCGCTGTCGCAGATCCCGACCTCCACCGGTGCCGCCAAGGCGATCGGTCTGGTGCTGCCCGACCTCAAGGGCAAGCTCGACGGCATCTCCATCCGCGTGCCGACCCCGAACGTCTCGGTCGTCGATTTCAAATTCATCGCCAAGCGCTCGACCACCGCGCAGGAGATCAACGAAGCGCTGGTCGCCGCCTCCAAGGGCAAGCTGAAGGGCGTGCTCTCGGTCACCCATCACCCGAACGTCTCGATCGATTTCAACCACGATCCGCACTCCTCGATCGCGGCGCTCGACCAGACCAAGGTCATGGACGGCAACTTCGTCTCGGTACTCTCCTGGTACGACAACGAATGGGGCTTCTCGAACCGCATGGGCGACACGGCTGTCGCCTTCGGCAAGACCATCGCCTGACCTCAGGCTTCCTTTTTGATCGTGTGAAACGCCCGGCTTCGGCCGGGCGTTTTTCGTTCGACGCAGCGGCATGGGGCAAAAAAGCCACGCTGCCGCCTTGCACTGGTCATGTCTTCGCCCCACTCTGCCGTAAAGCGGGAGGGACGCGGATTTGAGGGGCAATTCCGGATGGAGCATGCGATCTATCTCGTGACGCTGGTCGGCACAGCGCTTGTTGTCGCCGCCGCCTTTTCGAGCCTGATCGCCTTTCGCTTCGGCGCACCCCTGCTGCTCCTCTTCCTCTGCATTGGCCTTGCCACCGGGGTCGACGGCCTTGGCATCGAATTCGACAATGCGCGGCTGGCTTATTTCGCCGGCTCGTTGGCTTTGGCCATTATCCTGTTCGATTCCGGTTTCGGCACGCCGCTCAACGCCTTGCGCCAGGCGGCCGGGCCGGCGCTGTCGCTGGCCACCGTCGGCGTCCTCC
>NZ_RZSR01000799.1:0-2809 GCF_004023265.1 Mesorhizobium sp. M1A.F.Ca.IN.020.06.1.1 | reverse complement strand
CAAAAAGCCCGCCAGGGCGGGCCATGGCGGGCTTTTTTCGCGGACGCTTCGGCGTCTCTATTGCTGTGTGGGCCGATTCTCTTCGGTCGGCATCATGATCAATTCCTCTTCCGGCACTTGCAGCGCGGAAGCGATACGCCTGAGTTTGGCGGGGTCGGCATCCTTGCCGTCCTCGATGTCGACGATCTCGCCCACGGCCAGGCCGCAGGTCAAGGAAAGCTCCTCAATCGTATATCCCCTCGTTTCGCGGACGGCTTTCAGCGGATTGAGGCCGGACGCGGCAATGATGTTGTTGGAAACAGCGTTTCTTGCGGTGTTGGGCATGGCAACTCCTTGGGATGAAACAACACAGATGAAATGTGGCGTTGCCTGAGACGGGCGGGAGAATGGCCGTTAACGGATGATTTGCCAAGAGGCCGTTTTGGCCGTCACGCCATCGTGACCGTGGTCATCGGCTGGGAGCCGAGGCCGCAGGCCACCGACATGTAAGGTGGCGCGAAGCCCAATCAAGATCTTTTGAAGCGCCGAAGGCCGCACCCGCCGGCATTTTGCCCACTCCGATTCGTTAGCTCTCGTCGCTTGCCGGAAGGCGGGCGACGCCAGCCCCTTTGAAGAGGATCGGATTCCATGAAACTGAAGCTATTCGCTATCGTACTCGGCATGATCTCAGGCTTTGCGGGCGCCGCTCAGGCGGACACCGTGCGCTTGCGCGGCACGGTGGTCGACCTCGCCGGTACGACGCTGAAGGTGAAAGCCCGCGACGGCAAGACCGATACGATCACCCTTTCCCCCGACTGGATGATCTCCGGTGTCGCCAAGGCGTCGGCCGCCGATATCAAACAGGGCGATTTCCTCGGCATCGCATCGGTGTCCAAGGCCGACGGCGGCAGCGGCGCGCTGGAAGTCGTGATCTTCCCGGCGGCGTTAAAGGGAACCGGAGAAGGCGACCGCGATTGGGATTTGCAGCCCAACAGCCGAATGACCAACGGCACTGTCGCCGACGTGACCGAGGTCAACGGCAGGACCGTGACGCTGACCTACAGCAATGGCCAGAAGAAAGAGATCGCCATCCCGCAATCGACGCCGATCGTCAAATTCGCGCCCGCTGCGCCTGCGGATCTCAAGCCAGGCATGACCGTGTTCGTCAGCGCCGAGCGCGGCAGCGGCGGCAAGCTCGTTTCGCGCCGGGTGGTGGTCGGCAATCATGGCGTGGCGCCGCCGATGTGAGGCGCGCAGCTGACGCATCAGGCTCGAAAAGCATGATGTCGAGCCGTCCATGCGCGCCCGTAAGGGCGCGCGGCGCGATCGTGGTTCGCCAGAAACAATCCAGAAACAAAAATCTACAGTCCGGAAAAAGTGTCGAAAAAATCCAGGAGGATAGTGCCGATCGCGGGGCTTGGGTCACCGATTTGGTCCGGTGAACTCCGGAACGCCCGCGTAAAAGGAAACGAAATCATGAAGAAGTCCCTCCTCTCCGCGCTCGGGCTGGCTCTGGCCCTGGCATTCACCATGCCGATCCTCGGCACGACCAGCGCCGATGCGGCCCCGGTGGTAAAGCACCACCATCACAAGCATCATCGCCGGCACCATCATCATCATCACCACCACCATCATCACCACCATAAGAAGGTGGTTGAGAAGAAGGCCTGATCCTTCCCACCTGCCGATGGGAAGACAGGCCTTCATTGTATTGGTCGCGCAAGTCTTCCCATCGGAATTTTTCGCTTCGTGGGACAAGCCTCTCCTTCGAGCACCCGCTGTCCCCTGATTAGCGCGCAGCCGGGTTCGATCGCTTGTCAAGCGGTCCCGACCTCTTGCCGCATCAAGCCGCCACTGCCCAACGAGCGCTTAGCGCTGCTGGCAGATCCGGCACCTACGGTAAACGCTGAACCCTGACACCTTCACAGCAATGCTCGCCAGGCGACAAAAATCGCGCGGGCCATGAACCTTTCCATTGGAGGCCGCACCAAGCGGTCATGGACGCCACGAAGGAGTTCCTCAACCCGACCGGGACGCCAGAAAGCGCTCCCAGCAACCAATGGAAGGAAATGCTCAAATGACCAACTTCAAGCGTATCTCGCTCGCCGCCGCCTTCGTCGTCTCGGCTTTCGGCTCGGTTTCCGCGCCGGCCTTTGCCGGCACGCATCCGACAGGCGACGGCGGCGCGGTCTGCAAAGGCTCGGGCTCCTGTCTGGTGCTGCAGCTCGACTGTAAGGGCACCTACACCGACGCCACCGATAAGAACGGCACCGTCTACGGCAAATGCAGCCAGGTCATGAAGGTCGATCCTAAGAGCCGGATCAAGCTCGCGAACTGATCGAAGCCGGAGCCCACTCCATCCCGATTTCATCCGGTTGGGCTCTCGTGCTGACGGAATGGCGGCCGGCGCGAACGGTCGCCATTTCTGTTTTGCAGCCCGGAGTCAGCGCCGGCTGATCAGAAGGCCGGCAAGCAGGCCGACCACGACCAGTCCGACGGCGGCCACGGTGGCCGGATGCTCGCGCGCGGTGTGCTCGAGCGCCCTGCCCCGGCGCCTGATTGCCGGCAGCGCCTCGTGAAAGCGGTCGGCGAGCTGCGAATAATAATCGGACGCCGCCTCGCGGCCGTCCTCGTAATAGGTGTCGCCGCGTTTGGCCAAGGCTTTCCTGACATCGTCAAGTTGACGCGAGAGCGCCGCGACCTGCCTGTCCAGATCGAGATCGGAAAGGGTCGAAAACCACGCCATGCCTGATGTCCTTCTCTTGCAGAGAAGGGCTAACGCATGGATGCGACAGCAGTTCCGGCTGTCAGGGACGCCGGCCGTCCAAGC
>NZ_RZSR01000798.1:0-2811 GCF_004023265.1 Mesorhizobium sp. M1A.F.Ca.IN.020.06.1.1 | reverse complement strand
CCCGGGCCGGCGCGGTGCCTTCGGCGGCCTCGGTGGCCGCCACAAGATCCTCCGGACGAACGCCGATGGTTCGTGCGTCGCCGACAGCCGGTGTCTCGCCGGTTTCCAGTATGGCCTCCAGCGGCAGCTCGCCGGCGGTAAACCGCAGCCGCTCGCCGTCGCGCCCGACAAAGCGTGACTGCAGGAGATTCATGGTGCCGATGAACGAGGCGACGAACCGCGTCGCCGGACGGTCGTAAAGCGTCGCGGGCGGCGCGATCTGCTCGATGCGGCCCTTGTTCATGACGACGATGCGGTCGGAAATCGACAGCGCCTCGGTCTGGTCGTGCGTGACCATGACGAAGGTGGTGCCGAGCCGGGACTGCAGTCGCTTGAGCTCGACCTGCATCTGCTCGCGCAGATGCGCGTCGAGGGCCGACAGCGGCTCGTCGAGCAAGAGCACACGCGGCTCGCAGACGATGGCGCGGGCAAGCGCGACGCGCTGGCGCTGACCGCCCGACAGTTCGGAGATGCGGGCGCGCAGCTTGTCGGCTAGGCCGACCATGTCAAGCGCCTGACCGACGCGCTTGGCCTGCTCGGTACCGGACAGTTTGCGCAGCGAGAGGCCGAAGCCGACGTTCGCCGCGACGTCCATATGCGGGAACAGCGCATAGTCCTGAAAGACGGTGTTGACCGGACGGTCGAAGGGCCTCAGACCGGTGATGTCACCGCCTTCGAGCAGCACTTTGCCGCTGGTCGGGCTCTCGAAGCCGGCGATGACGCGCAGGCTCGTCGTCTTGCCGCAGCCTGAGGGGCCAAGCAGGGTCAGGAACTCGCCCGCCGCAATATCGAGATCGACCGCATCGAGCCCGACCACGCCGCCCGGGAAGACCTTCGAGACGTTCTCTAGACGAACGAGCGCGTCAGGCGCCATCGCGCACCTCGGAGGGTTTTGTCGTGTTGACCCACAGGATCTGGCAGCGCTCGGCGCCCGGATTGCGGAAGGCATGCAGCAGCGTGCTCTTGAAGCCAAAGCTGTCGCCGGCCTTCAGCACATAGGCCGTGGCGTCAACCACCAGCTCGACCTCGCCCGTCATCACAAAGCCGAATTCGTGGCCGGCATGGGCATAAGCCTCGGCGGTGCCGCCGCCGGCCTCGACCGTCACCAGCATTCCGGTGAGTGTGGCGGCGGGCGGCGACAGCAGCGCCTTGGCGATGCCCTCGGACTTGACCGGGATTGCGCGCCGCTTGTCGGCGCGCACGCAGTAGAGGTCGTTGACCGCTTCATCGCCGTCGGCGATCAGGGCCGAGGGCTCGATGTCGAGGGCGGCGGCCAGCGGCCAGATCACCTTGACGCGCAGCGAGGACATGCCGCGCTCAGCCAGATCGATATGCCGGCCTTGGCTGCGAGCTCGGCCAGCGACAGCTTGCGCTCGAGCCTCAGCGCCCGCACGCGCCGGCCGACACGCACGTCGGCATCGTCCTTCGGTTTTGCTTCGTCAGCAATGTCCATCAAATAGTCCTTGTTGTCTTTCCACCGGTGCGGCGCAGCGCCGCCAGGCCCCCCTTCCCCCCTTGTGGGAGAAGGTGTCGCCGAACGCGACGGATGAGGGGTGCTCCAGCGAAGTGAGACGTCGGCGTTCCCTGGATCACCCCTGATCCGTCTCGGCGCTGCGCGCCGATCCACCTTCTCCCACAGGGAGAGAAGGCAAGTGCGCTCAGCCGCCGGCTTTCACCTTCTCGAACATCTTGGCGACGTCGTCGTTCTGCTTCATCGGTCCGGTGAAGATCGTGCTCTTCAGCATCACGTCGGGATCCGCCGGCAGCTGCAGCTTGTCCAGCTCGTCTTTCGACACGCCGGCGAAGGCGGTCGAAAGCGAGCTGCCATAGCCGTAGGACTGGATGAGGTACTTGCCCGAATCGGCGTCGAGCCGGCTGTTGATGAAGTCATAGGCGAGATCGACGTTCTTGGCGTCCTTCAGCATGACGAAGCCGCAGGCCCAGGTGAGCATGCCTTCCTTCGGCTTCATGAACTCGACCGGCACGCCCTGCTTCTTCAGCGACGTGGCCGACGCGTTCCAGGTCATGGCGGCGACCAACTGGCCGCTGGCCAGCGCCTGCTCGACCGAGGTCATGTCGGTGGTGTAGCTCGACAGCAGCGGCCGCTGCTCGCGCAGTTTCGCCGCGACTTTTTCCATCTGCTCCGGCGTCATGTCGAAGGGGTTCACGCCTGCCAGAAGTGCCGCGACGATCGGCGTGTCATGCACGGCGTCGATGGTCGCCATGCGGCCGGCATATTGCTTGTCCCACAGAAGGTTCCAGCTCGCCTCGGGGTTCTTGACCAGATCGGTGCGGTAGAGGATCGAGGTGTTGCCCCAGTCCCACGGCACCATCCAGACCTTGCCGTCGCCGGCCTGCAGGTCGGGCAGGTTCTTGAACACCGGAAAGATCGAATCCCAGTTCTTGATGCGCTTGGTGTCGATCGGCTGCAGCAGGCCTTCCTTGTTCCAGCGCGCCACCTTGTCGTAGCAGGGATGGGCGATGTCGGGCCGGAAGCCGGCCTTGACCTTGGTGAAGGCATCGTCGTCATCGCCGAAGATCGTGGCCTCGACGCCGTCCGGATGCGCGGTGAGGAAGCTCTTGTTGAAGTCGGGCAGCTCGTAGCCCGACCAGGTGAAATATTGCAGCTTGTCGGCAGCCAAAGCGACGGTCGACGACAGCGCCAGGGCGAGTGCGGCTAGACCCGCGCGGGCCTTGTATCCCGTGATCGATTTCAGGTGGACTGTCATTTTCGTTCTCCTCTTCTTTGTTGTGGTTCAGGCTGGATTGCGG
>NZ_RZSR01000797.1:0-2812 GCF_004023265.1 Mesorhizobium sp. M1A.F.Ca.IN.020.06.1.1 | reverse complement strand
CGCCAGCTCAGCCGCATCACCCCAGATCCGCAGCGTCTTAAGCCGGGACGTGCCTCCGGCCACCACCGAAACCGCCGATCCCGGCACGCCAAGCGCCTTCGCCATCATCCGCTCCAGCGCCGTATTGGCGGCGCCGTTCTCCGGCACCGCGCGCACACGCGCCTTGAGATGGCTGCGCCCGTCGGCGGCCGTCTCAATGCCTTCGATCCGATCCACCGCCGCCTTCGGCGTCAGCCGCACGAAAAGGTCGATGCCGTCGTCGCGCGGACGGAACGGCGAGGCCATGGATCGGCCTTAAGCGACCCAGGAGAAGACGGTGGTGATCAAAAACTGGCGGATGAAGAAGATGATCAAAAGAAGAATGATCGGCGAGATGTCGATGCCGCCAAGATCGGGCATGTAGCGGCGGATCGGCCGCAGCGCCGGCTCGGTCAGACGGTAAAGCATATTGCCGACGGTGCCGACAAACTGGTTGCGCGAGTTGACGACGTTGAAGGCATAGAGCCAGGAAAAGATCGCCGAGGCGATGATGATCCACCAGTAGATATCAAGCGCCATGACGATGGTTTGAATAAGGGCGATCATGCCGGTCTCCAAATTGTCGCCGACATGTAGCCATTGCGCGCGGAACCGGCAAGGCCCGGCCGTTTCGGCGCTCGATGCCGGGCAGCCGTTTCGCCTTGACATCAAACCGCCGCGACCGATACAAGCCGATCCGCTGGAACGGGGCTGTAGCTCAGCTGGGAGAGCGCATCGTTCGCAATGATGAGGTCAGGGGTTCGATCCCCCTCAGCTCCACCAGCCGAAAGCAGGGGCGGGCTCTGGGCCCGCCAGTCGCTCAGTCATCCCAATCGTCCCAATTATCTTCATCCTGCCGCGGATAGCTGGGGATGACGCGGACAATCGGCCGCTGGCGCTCGTAGCGCCAGTAATACTCGTCCGACGGCTGCGGCTCGTAGGTGCGATAGATCGGCCGGTAGTGCCGCTCGCGCTTCCAATGCTTGTGCTTCTTGTGCGGGCTCACGCAATAGCCGTCTTCGGTCAGGTACGCGCATGTCACATGCGCCTGCTGCACGAGGCCGTCTCCAGCCGGGATACCGATCATCGGCGCCGCCTGAACCGCGGGCGCCAGCGCCAGCATGGTGCCGGCAAGAGTAAGGACGGACAATTTCATCGACCTCTCCATCGTCTCGAATTGGGCGGCCGAAAGACCTTCGGATTCAGGACGATTTGCGGCGACCAGCATCACTTTTCGTTCCCGCCGCACATATGAGCGTCAGATCATGTTTCCACTAGCATCCTGCGTCCTGCACGCCGGCGTGCTCTGTTTCCAGGTCACGAATTGGCAACGAGAAGCCATCTTCCGCGTCATTCCCACGAAACAGACGGGGCGCATTGGGTTGGGCGTCCCGCCGCCGACATATCCGCCATCTCAACGGAGAAGTACCAATGTCAGTGGTGGGAATCCTGCTCCATCTCGGCCGTGCCATCATCCATGCGCACAACAACGCCAAGGTCAGGAACCTGATGGATGCCTCGCCGCCCGAAACCCGCACAAACATGGGCCGGCAAATTTCACCCGGCGCCTCCGAAAAAGAGCCCGGCGCCATTCATCCCGGCGGACGCTAAGACAGCTCCAGGATAAGTGCCAACTGGAGGCTCCGCGTGGCCGGTATTGCCCGATCACCTGGAGACCGCCGTCGCTTTGCGATTGCGCTGTCGCGCATAGGCCACGCAGGCGTCCACCGTGCTGACGCAGAGCGCATCGATGCTGTTGGGCAAATTATTGTCGCCGGCATAGGTCACTTCCGCGACACGGCCGCCGAGCATGCGAATCTGCGTGTTGCAATAGCCGCCGGGCGCGACGTTGACGGACCCTCCAACTGCGGGGATAGCGCCCAGGGCCATGGTCGGCACCGCGATGTTGAGATTGCCGCGCTGCACGCTGCGCTGATAGGTCCAGATCTGGCCGGAAGGTCCCACATCGGCGGTCGCGGTCGGAAAGCCGGCGCACATGCGAACATCGGCCTCGCTGAGGCCGACCATTTCCCGGCGGGCGGCGGCCGTGGTGGGATCCTCTTTCGCGACCCGCGACGTATCGTCGGGGATGACGCAGGACGACAGGATGGAGATGCCTGCCGCAACAAGGGCAAGTTTTCGAATGCGCAAAGATGTCATGCCGTCGGTCGGAGTTGCGTGCCGCCCCAGCGCCTCTTGCCTACCTAGGCAAGCGGGCAAGGGCGTCAACCCGTCGAGGTCCGCGAATTCCGGGCAAAGGCGAGGGCGCCTATCGCTCCTTGCGCTCACGCCACGCGCAAATAGCTCGTCATGCCCGTCTTCTGGTGCTCGATGATGTGGCAGTGGAGCAGCCAGTCGCCGGGGTTGTCGGCGACGAAGCCCAGCTGCACCTTCTCGTCGGGCTGGATCAGATAGGTATCGGAGATAAGCGGCTGGACCGCTCGCGTCGAGGACGACAGCACCTTGAAGCTCATGCCGTGCAGGTGGATCGGGTGCGCGTGCGGCGTCAGGTTTTCCATGTCGATGATGTAGCTTTGGCCGAGTTTCAGCTCGGCCAGCGGCGCGGTCGGGTCCGGCGTGTCGCCCGGCCACGGCACCTTGTTGATCGCCCAGAAACTATAGCCGAGCGACCCACAGATGCTGTCGGCCGCGACATTTTCGGCCGTGGCGCTCAGCGCCAGCGGAATGCGCCTCGCGGCGGCGACGTCCACCTCCGCCACCGGATTGGGCTCGAGCGGGCCGAGATCGCGAAGATCGCGCTTGAGCGATTGGCCGACCGCACGCAGTGTCGCCA
>NZ_RZSR01000796.1:0-2812 GCF_004023265.1 Mesorhizobium sp. M1A.F.Ca.IN.020.06.1.1 | reverse complement strand
GCACGGTGTGGCCGAGCTCGCCGCGCTCGAACATCAGGTCGACCACGCCGCCTCTGTCGGCGGCGGCGTTGCCCTTGCCATGCGCCGAACCCGAAAACAGCCCGGGTGCAAAGTGATTGCCGACCCAGCCAATGAGTCCCGCCGCAAGCACGATCAGTGGAAACGGCAGCTTGAGGACATAGATGGCAAGAAAGGCCGCCACCGCGATGGCCACCATGACCCGGTTCTTCAGCGCCCTCTTGCCGATGCGGATCACCGCTTCGACGACGACCGCCAGCACCGCCGCCTTGATGCCGAAGAACAGCGCCTCGATGACCGGCGCGTCGTTGTAGAGCATGTAGAAACTGCTCAGGGCAAGCATGACCAGTGCGCCCGGGAGCACGAACAATGTCCCGGCGACAAGGCCGCCGGCCGTCCGGTGCAGCAGCCAGCCGATATAGACGGCAAGCTGCTGCGCCTCGGGACCCGGAAGAAGCATGCAGTAGTTGAGAGCATGCAGGAACCGCTCCTCGCCGATCCAGCGGCGCTCCTCGACCAATTCCTTGTGCATCAGGGCGATCTGCCCGGCCGGCCCGCCGAAAGAGAGCAGGCCGATCTTGGCCCATAGCCCCGTCGCTTCACTGAAGGTCGGCACAGCCGGGACATCGGCCGGCTGCGCGACGCTGTCCTTGGCAAGCACGGTCATTGTTGCTTACCCCCGGCCGGCCAGTTATGCGTCTCGTCCGTGGCGTCACGGCACCAGCGGAAGAAAGCGTCATAGAGCAGCATGCCGGCTTCGAGCTGTTCCAAGTCGTCGCGGAACATGCGCGACAGGCCGAGCGACGCGGCGAGGAACCCGGCAGCCTGCGGCACCAGGTCGAGACGCGCTGTATCCGCGCCGCGCACGATCAGCGCCAGACGATCGAGCGCCTCGGTGCGCAGGCCAAACTCCTCAATCATCGTGTCGAAGGTGCAGTGATCGCCGCGATGGCTCCAGAACACGCCTTCGATGTCGAAGGGCACCGCGGCGAAGCGATCCGCCACCAGGGGCACCTCGGCCGGGTCGACGAACAGGAACACGGCGCCAGGATCGACAAATCGTCGGATCAGCCAGGGGCAGGCGATGCGATCGACCTTCGGCCGGGAACGCGTGACCCATACGGTGCGACCCTTCCCGTCGCGGGGCGGAATGGCGTCGGCCGCGACCAACGGCGCCTTGGCGGCGGCCCAGGCCGCGAAACCGCCTTCCAACGATTCCGCCGGAATGCCCTCGTGGCGCAGCCACGCGGCAACGCCTTGCGAGAGCTTCTCTCCGCGCTGGCAGATGACCACGACCCTGGATCCGGAGAAGTCGGCCGCCCAGGTCGAGACGGTTCTGAAGTCGCGCCGGTAAGAAGCCGGCAGCAGCCGCGGATCGGCTTGAAAGTCGTCGTCGATGCGTACGTCGACGAGACGAGGTGCATCCGGCAGGCCGACCAGTCGGGCAAGCTGCGGCACTGTGATCTGAGTTGTTGACGGCATGGCGTCCACCTCCTGAACGAAGAGAGTTTGGACGCGATCGTTGGGCTGACGCCTCACGGGGTCGTCGCGGGGAACCCCTTAGCCAGGATGCTGGAACGCTCCCCTGCGATTGTCAAGAATTCTTGTCGAGGGAGGCGCGGCCCCGCACCTTCTTTGGAGGCTGCACTTACTGCGCCGTCCAACCGCCATCCATCGGCAGGGTCGTGCCGGTCATCTGCTTGGCCGCATCCGAGCACAGGAACAGCGCCAGCGCCGCCAGTTCCTCAACGGTGACGAACTCCTTGGTCGGCTGCGCGGCAAGCAGCACATCGTGCTTGACCTGTTCCTCGGTCATGCCGCGCGCCTTCATCGTGTCGGGGATCTGCTTCTCGACCAGCGGCGTCCAGACATAACCGGGCGCGATCGCATTGACGGTGATGCCATCCTGCGCGACTTCCAGCGCCACCGTCTTGGTCAGGCCGGCAATGCCGTGCTTGGCCGAGACATAGGCCGACTTGAACGGCGAGGCGACCAGCGCATGGGCCGAGGCCGTGTTGATGATGCGGCCCCATTTGCGGCTCTTCATGCCCGGCAGCACCGCCTTGATGGCATAGAAGGCGGCAAGCAGGTTGATGCGGATGATTGCTTCCCACTTGTCGTCGGGGAACTCGTCGATCGGCGCGACATGCTGGATGCCGGCATTGTTGACCAGGATGTCGAGGCTGCCGAACGCCTCTTCGGCCTCGCGGATCATGGCGGTGACCGCCCCGCCGTCCATCATGTTGGCGCCGGAATAGCGGCACTTGACGCCGAAATCCCTCTCGATGCCGGCGCGCTCCTTTTCGATCGCCGCGGCATCGCCCAGGCCGTTGATGGTGATGTTGGCGCCCTCGGCGGCAAAGGCGCGGGCGATTGCAAGGCCGATGCCGCTGGTCGAGCCAGTGACGAGCGCATTCTTTGAGGACAGGGAACCCATGGCAGATCTCGCACGTGGAGGGAGGGACTGTTGAAGCACATAGTTTGTGCGTCGCAACATAACAATGCCATGCCCGTATTTCGGTGCGATTACAATGTTGTGATGCAGTTCGAGCGACAGGAAGCTGGCGGTTCTAGGGCGGTCTTTGCAGCCGCTGATGTGAGGCCTGCAACCTATCCGGCTATCTTGAGCAGCGAGGAAACCAGGAGCCTGTGCTCCTGCTGCGACAGCACGTCTGAATCGAAAAGATTCATGCTGCGCAGCCCCTCGATGGCGAGGAAACAAACCAGCAGCGAGCCGAGGTCGTCCGTTTCCCCCTTCAGCCGTTCGAACAGCTGCCGCTTGAAGGCTTTGATC
>NZ_RZSR01000795.1:0-2819 GCF_004023265.1 Mesorhizobium sp. M1A.F.Ca.IN.020.06.1.1 | reverse complement strand
GACAGGTCGGGCACCGACCAGTCGAGCCGCGCGAGGCCGCCGCTTGTGGTGTCGCCGGAAACGCCGGCATTGCCGACGGCGACGTCGAGGCCTTTTGCCTTCAAGGCCGCCTGCAATTTATCGGTGAAGCCCTCATCGGGACCAAGGCTGAACCCCGCCATCAGGCTGTCGCCGAAGCCGACGATCTTGAACGTATCGGCGCGCGCCGGCGAAATAGCGCCGCAAACCGCCAGGAGAAGAGTGAGGGCTGCGGCAGCTGAGTGTTTGAAAGCCATGCGGCGAGCCCCATATGACCGACACGATTCATGCAAAGGAGACATTTTTTGCCTCCTTCTTCCACCATATAGGGCGCATTCATTGTGACAGAAGCCGTCATCGCATTGAGGGATGTCTCGCTGACGCTGGGCGAGGGCGCCTCCTCCGTCCATGTGCTGAAGGGCGTCAGCCTCGATGTGGCCGCCGGCGAAGCCACCGGCATCGTCGGCCCGTCGGGATCCGGCAAGTCCACCTTGCTGATGGTTCTGGCCGGGCTGGAAAGGGTCGATTCGGGCACGGTGCGGATCGCCGGCGAATTGCTCAACGGCAAAAGCGAGGACCAGATTGCTTCGTTTCGAGGGCGAAACATCGGCATTGTCTTCCAGTCCTTCCACCTCATCCCCAACATGACGGCGCTCGAGAATGTCGCGGTGCCGCTGGAGCTCGCCGGGCACAACGACCCGTTCGGCGTGGCCGCGCAGGAACTCGCGGCGGTCGGCTTGAGCGACCGCGTGACGCACTATCCGGGAGAGCTTTCGGGCGGCGAGCAGCAGCGCGTGGCGATCGCCAGGGCGCTGGCGCCCTCGCCGCGCATCCTCATTGCCGACGAGCCGACCGGCAACCTCGACCAGGCGACGGGAAAGCAGATCGCCGACCTCCTCTTCGCCAAGGCGGCCGAGCGCGGCATGACGCTGGTGCTGGTCACGCATGATCCGGCGCTTGCGGGCCGCTGCTCGCGTCAGGTGTCGATGCGCTCGGGACGCATCGAGGACGCGCCAAGACAGGCTAGGGTGCCGGCCTGATGCGGACTTTGAGGCTGGCCCTCCGCTTCTCGCTGCGCGAGATGCGCGGCGGCCTGTCCGGCTTCATGATCTTCCTCGCCTGCATCGCGCTTGGCGTCGCGGCGATCGGCGGCGTCAATTCGGTGGCGCAGGCGATTACCGCCGGCGTCGCCAACCAGGGCCAGACGCTGCTCGGCGGCGACCTGCGCTTCCAGATCAACCAGCGCAGCGCTTCGGACGCCGAGCTCGGCTTCATCAAGAGCCTCGGCACGGTCTCGCTGAATTCCGGCATGCGCTCGATGGCGCGGCTCGAGGACGGCTCCGACCAGGCGCTGGTCGAAGCCAAGGCGGTCGACGACGCCTATCCGCTTTACGGCACGCTGGAGACCGATCCGCAGCTGCCCAGGAATGAATTGTTCGGCGAAAGATCCGGCATCTTCGGCGCCGCCGCGCCCGCTCTCTTGTTCGATCGCCTCAATCTGCATATCGGCGACCGCTTGAAGCTTGGCGGCGCAACGTTCGAGCTGAGGGCCCGATTGGTCAGCGAACCCGACGCGATTTCCGACGGTTTCGGCTTCGCGCCGCGGCTGATGATTTCGCACGACGGGCTGGTCGCGTCAGGGCTGGTTCAGCCCGGCAGCCTGGTCGAGAACGCCTATAAGATCCGACTGCCCGATGGCGCGAGCGAGGCGCGGATCAAAGGCATTCAAGCCGAAGCGGCGAAGGACTTTCCGCAGGCCGGCTGGTCGATCCGCACGCGCAGCAACGCAGCCCCGGCGCTTTCCGCCAACATCCAGCGCTTCTCGCAGTTCCTGACGCTGGTCGGGCTGACGGCGCTTGTGGTCGGCGGCGTCGGCGTGGCGAATGCGGTCCGCGCCTATCTCGACGGCAAGCGCGGCGTCATCGCCACCTTCAAGAGCCTCGGCGCCTCCGGGGGCTTCGTCTTCGCCATCTATCTCGTGCAGATCCTTTTGATTGCCGGCCTCGGCATCGTGCTCGGCCTGATCCTGGGTGCGGCAATGCCGTTCGTGGCGAGCGCGCTCCTGCAGTCGGTCATTCCGGTGCCGGCGCAAGGCGGCTTTTATCCCGGCGCGCTTGCGATGGCGGCACTGTTCGGCCTTTTGGTGACGCTGGCCTTCGCGCTGCTGCCGCTCGGCCGCGCCCGCGACGTGCCGGCAACGGCGCTGTTTCGCGAGATGGGGTTCGAAAGCCGCGGCCTGCCGCGCCTGCCCTATGTCGGCGCCGCGCTGACGATCGTGCTCGCGCTGGCGGCGCTCGCCATCCTTTCCGCCGACGATCGGCGCATCGCCTCGATCTTCGTCGGCGCCACCGTCTTTGCCTTCCTGGTGCTGCGGCTGGTGGCGGCGCTGGTCCAATGGCTGGCCCGGCGAAGCCCGCGGCTGCGGTCGGTCTCTCTCAGGCTGGCGCTCGGCAATATCCATCGGCCCGGCGCGCTGACGCCATCGGTGGTGCTGTCGCTCGGGCTCGGCCTGACGCTGCTGGTGACGCTGGCGCTGATCGACGGGAATCTCAGACGCCAGATCTCCGGCAGCCTGCCGGAGCGGGCGCCGAACTTCTTCTTCGTCGACATCCAGAGCAGCGATGTCGATGCCTTTGCCGGCCTGGTCGAAAAGGAAGCGCCGCAAGGGATGCTGGTCAAGGTGCCGATGCTGCGCGGCCGCATCATGGCGCTCAACGGCATCGCCGTCGACAAGGTGAAGGTCCCGGCCGACGGCGCCTGGGTGCTGCGCGGCGACCGCGGGCTGACCTATGACGCAAAGC
>NZ_RZSR01000794.1:0-2824 GCF_004023265.1 Mesorhizobium sp. M1A.F.Ca.IN.020.06.1.1 | reverse complement strand
GCGCCGGCGTCGGCGGCCTGGTCGGCGGCGGCAGGGGCGCGCTGATCGGCGCGGCTGTGGGCGCCGGGTCCGGCCTGTTGGTTCGCAACCTGCGCAATGGCCAGTGCGTATATCGCTACCGTAACGGCACGACCTACACTGCGCGCTGCAACTGATCTCGCGACAGAGCGATCCAATGAAGGCCGGCCTGCCGGCCTCCATTTCTTTGCCTGAACGGCCCGCCGCCGCACCGGCGCTGCTCATCCGGTGAGCGGGATCCTTATTTCCACCTTAAGCCCGTCGGCCCGGTAGTCGCGCTTGATCGTACCGCGCAATTCTCGCGTGACATTGAGATCGATCAGCTTGGTGCCGAAACCGGTCTTTGCCGGCGGCTCCAGTTTCTTTTGCCCGGCCTCGCGCCAATCGAGCACCAGCGTCCGCTCCCGGCCACGTCCTTCGACCCGCCAATCGACCTTCAGGGCGCCCACCGAGTTGCCGGCCTCGCCATATTTCAGCGCGTTGGTGGCAAGCTCGTGGAAGGTCAGGCCAAGCGCCTGCGTCGTCGTCTCGTCAAGCAGCACTTCCGGCCCCGACAATATGCCTTCGGAAAGCTCTTTGCCGAACACCTGCCCAAGCTCGGTGCGCAGCAGGTCGCCGAGGTCCGCTTTCTGCCAGCGCGAGCGTGTCAGCATGTCCTGCGACGCGGCCATCGCCTGCAACCGCGCCGAGAATGATGCCGAGAACTCCTTCACGTCCGTGGCCTGCGAAGCAGTCTGCCGCGCGATCGCCAGCACCCTGGTGATCGAGTTCTTGATGCGGTGCTTCATCTCCTGCAGGATCAACTCCTTTTCCAGCAGGCTCTTCTCCGTCGCCTCATGCAGCAGCGACTTCGCCTCGTAGGCGCGCTCCTGATAGCGGGCCACCAAGGCAATCGCCCCGGCGAGCAGCAGACCGAACAGCCCGAGCATCACCGGGATGGCGCGCGAGGAAGGCAGCGCGAAAGCGCTCGTCGGCCGAAACAGGACAGTCCAGGGTCGGCCGGCCACGACGATATCCCGGCGCGCCAGCAGCTTTCCGCCGAGCGATTCGGCCGGCGGCGCCTCCGACCGGAACAGGAGATTGCCGGCACCCGGCTGGCCGTCGAAGATTTCGACGTTGACCGGCAGCAGCGGAGCCTTGCTGAGCGCCACCTGGAACAGATCGCGTGCGCGGAAGGAGGCGTAGAGGAAGCCGGCGGTCGAGGAGCGGCTAGCATTAATGACGTCCGGAGCCGTTTCCACGTTCAGCCGCACGAAGACCAGAAATCCGGGGAATGTCTGCTCCAGCCCTTGTCCCTGGCCAAGTTGAACGAGCCCGCTGGCATGCTGCTGGTCGTCGGCCATGGCCTTCTCGATTGCCGCCCGCCGTGCCGGGTCGCTGAACATGTCGAAGCCGATGATCGACTGGTTGGAGGTATCGAGCGGCTCGAAAAGCACGATGGGCGTGCGCCATTGCTGCTGCGTGATTGCCGGATAGACCGGGTGGGCCGAACCGCGAGCGCGCAGGATGTCGCGCTCGAGCTTGGCCTCGTCGCCGGTCTTGGCCAGCCTCAGGAAGCCGATGCCGCGCAGTCCGGCGAAGTTGTCGTCGATGTCGAGCGCGGTGAGGAAGGCCTTGAACTCGCCGCGCGTGATATCGCCGTTACGAGCATCGAACAGCGCCTGGGTCGAGCGCAGCAGCGACAGATGCAGGTCGATGCGGCTCTCGATGCGGTTGAGCGCATCGTCGGCGGTTCCCTCGAACTTGATGCGTGCCGCCTCCTGGGTCGCGAAATAGGCGAACCCCGCCATCGTCAGGCTGATCAGCGCGACGGCGATGAAGGCGACGATCGGGAAAAGCTTTTTCAATGCAGGGTGCGGCCCATGGACGGTTGGCCACCTTTATGGGCAAGTCTCCGCGCCAATACAATGGCAAGGCCAACCCAACGCCGCGATTGGCTCATCAAACAAGTCGCAAATTAGCCAACCAATTTATGGTCTTAGGCCGCGATTTTCAGCGCTCCCGGGCCTGGCATGGCGCCCGGCGGGCACTTGCCCAGAATGATCATGCCGAGCACCTCGTCTTGAGTCACGTCGCTGGTGCGCGCCGTACCGACGACCTGGCCGTTCTTCATGACGCAGACCCTGTCCGCCAGCTCGAACACGTCATGGATATCGTGGCTGATCAGGAAGATGCCGATGCCGTCGGCCTTGAGCTGCCGCACCAGTTCGCCGACCTGGGCCGTCTCCTGGGGGCCGAGCGCTGCCGTCGGCTCGTCCATGATCAGGATTCGCGCGTTGAACAGGATCGCGCGCGCGATTGCCACCGACTGCCTCTGTCCGCCGGACAGCTTGATCACCGGCTCCTTGAAGCGCTGGAAGCGCGGATTGAGCCGGCCCATCACCTTGCGTGCTTCGGCCTCCATGGCGACGTCGTCGAGGGTGCCCCAGGCGGTCATCAACTCGCGGCCGAGGAACAGATTGGCGGCGGCGTCGACATTGTCGGCAAGCGCCAGCGTCTGATAGATCGTCTCGATGCCGTATTTCTTGGCGTCGCGCGGGTTGGAGATTGCTGCCTCCTCGCCGTTGACGAAGATCTGCCCGGCATCGCGCTTGTAGGCGCCGGACAGTATCTTGATCAGCGTCGACTTGCCGGCGCCGTTATGGCCGAGCAGCGCCACCACTTCGCCGGGGAAGAGATCGATGGAGGCGTCGTCGACGGCGCGAATGCCGCCGAAGGCGATCGAGATGTTGCGCATGTCGACCAGCGGGGCGCCGGCGGCTCGGGAACCGTGCTCGGCGCTATGCTTGGGGCGCTGCTGATGCAG
>NZ_RZSR01000793.1:0-2824 GCF_004023265.1 Mesorhizobium sp. M1A.F.Ca.IN.020.06.1.1 | reverse complement strand
CGCCTCGACGGCGGTGACGATGTCGTCGATGGCGGCCTTCTCGATGAACGCGCGAGAAGAGACCACTGTGCGAATGACCGCCGTGCGGATCGCGGCGGTGACGCTCGCCGGGCCGGCGGTGTAGTTGATCATCGCCGCGATGCGGGCCGCCGAGATAAGCCCGACAAAGGAGAGCACAATGCCATTGGCATTGGGCAGGAGCAGGCCGACCGCTTCGCCGGGCGCCGTCACCGCCTCGAAGCGGCGGCCGAGCACGCGCGCGCCGATGAACATCTTGCGATAGCTGAGCGCGCCCGAAATCACGTCCTCGATGATCGGATGCGAGGCACCGACGCGATCCGCCGCGTCGCGCATGGCCAGGAACAGGCCGCGGTCGAGATTGCTGCCGTAGAGCCGCGCCTCGGCAAACCGGTCGAACAGGGCGTTGGTGTTCGACGCCATGTCGGGGTTGCGAGCCACCAGCTCGGCCACGGTCATCGGTTCCAGCACGCTGAGCGACAGGCGCGGGAACCAGTGACGCGGCGCCTTGTCGGCCGGCGTCAGCGACATCGGCAGGTCGCGCGCACCGGCGACGAAGATCGGCACGATGCGGGCGTCGGCCTGCATGGCGATGCGGGTGATGGCGCGGAACAGCCGGAACGACTTGACGTCCGGTTCGACGTCGTCGGGCAGATAGACCGCAAGCCGGCCCTTGCCCTTCAGCACGCGCACCAGCCGCCGGCTGACGAAGAGATGTTCGGCATTGAAGGCGATGGTGCGGGCAAGCTCGCGCCACGGCTCCAGCCAGGGCGAGCGGGCCGAGGCCTCGTCCAGAATGTGCAGCGTGTCGTCCGGCAAGAGCGACAGCATCAGCGCCGGCTCGATGCGCGATTGGTGCGAAACGACATAGATCACCGGCGTGCGGGCATTGCGGGCAATGCGGATGCGGTCGTCGGCAATACGGTAGGCGAGCTTGAACGGCACGTAGAGCAACGCCTGGGTAAAGCGCAGATCGAGCCGGAACCTTTCGATCACGCCAATCAGCAGCCAGGCAAAGACAAGACCGGCAAGCAGCGCCAATGTCAGGATCATGCCGCTCTCTCCCAACGTCCTCCACGGTGCGGCTCTTGCGCGGCCGCTTCGGTGGCAGAAGGTAGCGGAAGTGGGGGCAAGGTCAATGTGGGGCTGGTAGGGCGCTCCCTTCTCCCCTTGCGGGAGAAGGTGGCCGAGCGAAGCCCGGACGGATGAGGGTATTGGACGGATCGCTTCGCTGGATATGTAAGTGCCTGAAAGCAATCGATTCTTCCAGGCCTTCTTCCAAAACCTCTCATCCGTCTCGACGCTGCGCGCCGACCCACCGTCTCGCACAGGGGAGCGGGGAAAGGCGTGCCGCTACGCCACCTTCAGTCTCCCGCTGATGAAGCGGAACTCCTGGCTCTTGCCGCCAAAGCCGTAGGCCGCCGCCGGAACCTCATGCACCAGCGCGTAGCTTTCCTCATGGACGCCGCCGAGCAGGCGGCCGAAGGCGTCGAAAATCGCCTTGAGATACGCTTCGAGCTCGAGCTTGGTGTTGGTGCCGTCCACCACCTTGATGTCGAGCCAGAAGGTGCTCGTGCCATGCTCGGCCAGCGACTTGCCGCCGGCGAACCAGTGCTGCGGATCGACGTAGCTGATCGCAACCGCGGTGATGGTCGGGTCCTTGCGCAGTTGCGTGGCCGTAATCTCGGTGATCTCCTTCGCGATCGCGGCGGAACCCTTTGCGTCGGGCTCGCCGGTGACGCTGACATTGATGATCGGCATTTTTCTCTCCTTCGCTCTGACGGCTTCGCGCCGCCGATGAAGGGACCATGCCACTAGCCATGCGACAAAAAAATCGAATTGTTTTTGACAATTACTTCGATATTATCGAATTATGGAAACTCTCGATCCCGACCTGCTCAAAACCTTCCTGGCCTTCGTCGATGGTGGCTCCCTGGCCAGGGCGGCGTCCGCTGTTGGCCGCTCCCCATCCGCCGTCACGGCGCAGATGCAGCGGCTGGAGGAGGTCGTCGGCGAGCCGCTGCTTGCGCCCCAGGGACGTGGGCGCGGGCTGACGCCTGCCGGCGAGGACCTTGTCGGTCATGCCAGGCGCATCCTTGCCGTCCACACCGAGGCCTGGCTGGCGCTGAAAGGCGCGCGCGTCGGCGGCCGCATCGCCATCGGCACCACGCAGGACTTTGCCGATCATGGCCTGCCGGAGCTGTTGCGCGCCTTCGCCGCCAGCCATCCGCGCGTCAGGATCGAGCTGCGCGTCGGCCGCTCCGTGGAGCTCGGGTCAGCCTTGCAGGCGGGCCAGCTCGACCTTGCGATCACCATGCGCCATGCGCCTTCCCCGGATGAAGCGTTCCTGATCAGCGAGCCGATGCTGTGGCTCTGCTCGGAAAAAGGCTTGGCGACGCGGCAAGACGTGGTGCCGCTGGCGCTGCTCGATCCCTATTGCGGCTTCAGGGAGGCTGCTCTCAATGCACTCGACGCCGCCGGCCGCCGCTACCGCATCGCTGCCGGCAGCTCCAGCCTTGCCGGCCTGCGCAGCGCGGTCAATGCCGGCATCGCGCTGACGCCGCGCACCCGGCGTCTGGCCCATTCCGGTATCGTGGAAGCGTCCCCTGATCTCGACCTGCCGCCGCTGCCTATGGCCGGCTTTGCCATCCGGCTCGGCCGCGAGGCGGCTCGTCCGGCGCGGGATCTCGCGGAGCTTCTGGGCACCGGCCTGGCGCTGCCGCCCTGAACGGCCAGGAACGCCCAAAGAAAAAGCCGACCTTTTTGCGGGTCGGCTTCTAGTCGGACGGGTCGAGGGGTTTGGGGG
>NZ_RZSR01000792.1:0-2825 GCF_004023265.1 Mesorhizobium sp. M1A.F.Ca.IN.020.06.1.1 | reverse complement strand
GCCGGCGCCCGTCACCAGCGCCACGTCGCCATCAATATCGAACAGTTTCATCTTTCTCCCTCTCCCTGAAAGAAGGGGCGCCAGCCCTGCTGGCGCCCCGCGCGGTCCGGTGCTTGGGAGGCTATCACCTGCTGCGCTTTATTCCCATCTGCCGTGCCCTCAGCTCGTGGCGAGTTCCATCACGGCGACATTGCTTGCTTCGTCGCGATCGAGGATGCCGCGCTGGCGGCCGCGGCTCAGCACCAGAACCCGGTGCGAAAGCCCCAGCACCTCCTCGAGATCCGAGCTGACCACCACCACGGCCATGCCCGAGCGGGCAAGGTCGGCGATGACATCGTAGATCGCCGCGCGGGCGCCAACGTCGATGCCGCGCGTCGGCTCATCGAGGATGAACACCTTGGGCGGCCGCGACACCCATTTGGCGATGATCACCTTCTGCTGGTTGCCGCCGGAAAGTTTTGAGACCGCCTGGTTCGGCCGACCCTTGACGCCGAGCCTCGATATGCCGGCCTCGGCGAACCTCTGAACCGCTTTGGGAAACACCCAGCCCTTCGGTGCGACATGATCGAAATTGCCGATGGCGAGGTTCTCGCCGATCGTCTGCTCCAATACGACGCCCTGTTCCTTGCGGTCCTCCGGCACCAGCACGACGCCGGCCCTGATCGCCGCCGCGGGGCCGCTGAGATGAACAGGCTGGCCCGCGACCCGCACCGCGCCGGACGAGATTGGATCGGCGCCGGCGATCGCCCTGACCAGTTCGGTGCGGCCGGCGCCGATCAGCCCGGCGATGCCCAGGATTTCGCCCGATTTCACCGCGAACGAAACATTGTTGAAGCTGCGCTCCGGCGAGGACAGGTTCTCGACTTCGAGCACTGTTTCGGTGCCCGGCGCCGACAGCTTCGGGAACATGCGTTCGACGCTGCGTCCGACCATCTGCTCGACGACCGTGCGCACCGGGATGTCGGCGCGCTCGTGCCGGGCGACGATGCGGCCGTCGCGCATTACCACCACACGGTCGGCGATCTGAGCGATCTCGTCCAGCCGGTGGCTGATATAGATGAAGGACATGCCTTCGGCCTTGAGCTTGCGGATTTGCTTGAACAGCAGCTCCGTCTCCTCGCCGCCGAGCGCGGCGGTCGGTTCGTCGAGGATCAGAAGCTCGGCATTCAGCGTCAGCGCCTTGGCGATCTCCACCTGCTGCTGTGCCGCGACGCGCAGCGTGCGCACCTTGCGCTCCGGCGAGACGTCGAGGCCGAGGCGCTTCAATTGCGCCGAGGCCTTCGCGTTCATGGTTGCCCGGTCGATGCGGCCGCCCCGCATCGGCAGCCGCCCGACATAGACATTCTCCGCCACCGATAGGTCCGGCAGCAGCTTCAATTCCTGATGGATCATGCCGACGCCGGCCTCGATGGCCGCAGCGGGATTGGCGGGGGAATAGGGCTTCCCCCGCCAGATGATGGTGCCGGCATCAGGCTTGGTCGAACCGGCGATGATGTTGGACACCGTCGACTTCCCGGCACCGTTCTCGCCGAGCAGCGCCACGACCTCGCCCGGCCGCACCTCGAAGCTCGCATCGGCCAGGACCTGCACCGGTCCGTAGCTCTTGCAGAGGCCGTTGACGAAGAGCCCGTTATGCGGGCCTTCGCTATGGCGAGGTTCAGTGGACATCGTGGCGCTCTCTCAACGGTTGCCGCCTTACGGATGCTTCTCGATGAATTGCGCGACATTGTCCTTGGTGGTCAGCGTCGCGTCCTGCAGTTGCTCGGCCGGCAGCTTTTCGCCCGCCACGATCTTGATCGCCGAGTCGACGGCGAGCCGGCCCATGCCTTGCGTCTGCTGCGTCGCGGTCACGTCGAACACGCCCTCCTTCAGCGCCTTGAGCGCCGCAACGTCGCCGTCGAAGCCGGCGATCCAGACCTTGTGGTCGGGGTTGGCGACCTTGACCGCCTGCGCGGCGCCCAGAGCCAGCGCGTCGGCTTGGCCGAAGATGATCGAGACATTCGGATGGGCCTGCAGCAGGTCCTGCGCCAGCTTGAAGCCTTCGTCCTGGTGCCACTGATCGCTCCAGAGCTCGCCGACCACCTTGATATCCGGATAGGCCTTCAGCGCCTCGCCGCAGCCCTTGGAGCGGTCGACTTCCGGCGTCGTGCCCTTCTGGCCATGGATGATCACCATCTCGCCCTTGCCGCCGGCCTGCTTGGCGATGTAGTCGCACACGCCCTTGGCCGAGTTGACGCTGTCAGTGGCGATGAAGGTGTCGCCGGGCGCGCCGTCGGCGTTGCGGTCGACATTGACCACCGGGATGCCGGCGGCCTTCGCGGTCTTGGTCGGCACGGTCGCGGCGGTGGCGCCGGCCGGGATATAGATCAGCGCGTCGATGTTCTGGGTGAGGAGGTCCTGCACCTGGCTGACCTGCGTGGCCGAATCGCCCTTGGCGTCGACGGTGATGACCTCGATGCCCTTCTCCTTGGCATAGGCTTCGACCGACTGCTTGATCTGGTTGAAGAAGTCCGCCTGCAGATTGGCGACGGCAAGGCCGAGCTTCTTGGCGTCCTTGGCCGAGGCGGCATCGGACAGGCCGAGCAGCGGGACGATGGCCGCGGCCGCAAGCAGCAGTGAACGTTTGGTCAGCATGTTTTTCCTCCGTTGGTGTTCAATCTGTCAGCCTGCGCATCGCGGCGCCCTCGGCCGGACAGTCCCAGTCTCGGATCGACCGATCCGTTCCGCCCGGACATCCGGGCGAATTCCTATTGGCGGCGCCGCCGCCAGGTATCGGTGGCAACCGCCAGCGCGATCACCACGCCGATCACCACCTGCTGGATGAA
>NZ_RZSR01000078.1:0-10848 GCF_004023265.1 Mesorhizobium sp. M1A.F.Ca.IN.020.06.1.1 | reverse complement strand
GCCGATGTCAGCCAGTTTTCGCGGCTGGCAGGATCTTCATCACCTTGAACAGCTCGCCCATCGCATCGGGGCCGGCAAGGCGCTTGACCGCCTCGGAAATCGCCTGACGCGCGACATCATCGGCCAGGGCGCCCAGCGCGCCGGCGCGCTCGAGCAAGCCCATGCCGAGCAGGAATTCGCTCTGCGTGGTCAGTTCCGCCTGGAGGCCGTGCTCCCGGACGGCTGCAGCCAACGCGGCGAAATCGACGTGAGCGGTAAGATCGGCCCCGCCGGGATTGGCCAGCACGTCTTCGTGATCGTGCCTGCGCACAGCCTGCAATGTGTCGCCGAAGCCCGGCTCAAGATGGCCGTAGTCGATGAACAGCCCGGCGCCGCCATGGCCGGCGATACGCTCGGCAATCGCTGCCATCAGCGCGGCGCGGGCCGGCGCCACCTCGACGATGGCGCCTTGCAGAGCATCGGCCGCGCCGGCCGGCAGCAGCGCCGGGTCGACGGAACCCGCGCCGGCGAAGAAATGAAGATTGTCTTGTTCGTCGAGCCCGACCATGCGCTCGCGCCAGCCGGCGCCGACATAGACGAACTGGCGGATCGGCACGGCGTCGAAGAGTTCATTGCCGACGATGAAGAGCGGCTGCTGCGGCAGCGTGTCGATGGTTTGGTGCCAGCTCAGGGCGGGGCTCTGGCCGGCGAGCGTCTCTTTCTGGATTTCGGCCAGGCGCGGACTGGTCTCGATCATGGCGAAGGAAGCCTTGGCGGCAAGCGCCGGATCGAGGCGGGACCAGGTGCGCAGCATGTCCTTCATCAGCGTGCCGCGACCGGGGCCGATTTCGGCGAAGGTGGCTGGCAGCGGACGCCCGCCGCCTTGCCAGGCCTGGTAGAGCCAGACGGCGACAAGCTCGCCGAACATCTGGCTGATCTCCGGCGCGGTGACGAAGTCGCCGGCGGCGCCGAAGGGCTCGCGCGTCGTATAATAGCCGTCCTCAGGGTCGAACAGGCAGAGCGCCATGTATTCGCTGACCGGGATCGGCCCCACCGCGCCGATCAGGCCGATGATGCGCTCCTTCAGCCTGGTCATGCCGGCTGCGTCTGCGTCGTCGGCTTTGCGGTGGCCATGGCCCAGATGCCGGCGAGCACCATCGGCGAGGACAGGACCATGCCCATGGTCAGCCAGTTGGTGCCGAGCAGATAACCGAGCTGCTGGTCAGGCTCGCGGAAGAACTCGACGAAGATGCGAGACAGGCCGTAGCCGCAGATGAAGGCGCCGCCGACGAAGCGCGGTGTCTTCAGCTTCAGCCGCGAGTGGGTGAGAAAGCGCAGCACCAGGAAGAGCACAAGACCTTCCAGCAGCGCCTCGTAGAGCTGGCTGGGATGCCGGGTGAATGGGCCGCCATTGGGGAATTCGATCGCCCAGGGCACGTCCGACGGACGGCCCCAGAGCTCCGAATTGATGAAATTGGCCACACGCACCAGCCCAAGGCCGACCGGCACGCCGGCCGAGACGACGTCAAACAGCGTCCAGGTATGAATGCCGCGCTTGAGCGAAAAGAGGGTCATGGCGAGGATCACGCCGAGCAGTCCGCCATGGAACGACATGCCGCCCTGCCAGACCGCCAAGGTGTCGAGCGGATGCGCGATATAGCGTGGAAGGTCGTAGAAGAGGACATAGCCGGTGCGCCCGCCGAGCACCACGCCGATCGCCGCCCAGACGATGAAATCGTCAAGATCCTCGGGCTTCATCGGCAGCTTGCCGTCCGGCCAAAGGCTGGCATTGCTGACCAGGCGCTTGGCGTACCACCAGGCGAACAGAATGCCGACGATGTAGCCGACGCCATACCAATGCACCGCCAGCGGCCCGATATGGACGATAACCGGGTCGATATTGGGGAAGGGCAGGGAGGCCAGCGGCAGCAGGAAATATTCGCTCAAACTGGGTCGCTCCGGTTGCGGTCGTCTATCGGGCGCGGACCATGCGGCAGGGTTTTGGCGGGGTCAAGGCACGCTTCGCTTGCAATCCGTGCCGCGCGCCACTACGTCAAAATAATCAAGCGAGGATTTGCCATGTCGACCGGAACGAACCGCATTCTCGATGAATTCGCCAAGCTGATGACCGATGCCGCGGGGGCAGCCCAAGGCGTCAGGCGCGAGATGGAGACGGCTTTCCGCAGCCAGGCCGAGCGCCTGCTCAACTCCATGGATGTGGTGAAACGCGAGGAGTTCGAGGCTGCGCGCGAGATGGCCGTCAAGGCAAGAGAAGACAACATCCAGCTTGCGGTGCGCGTCGAAGCGCTCGAGGCCAAGCTCGCCGAATTGACCGGGCAAGCCGCACCTGCGGCTGCGGCGAAGCCCAGATCAAAAAAATAATCATAAACTTTTCCACAAAGCACGATCCGAAAAATCGCTTTGCCGTGAATCGCTTACCGGCATTGCATGAATCTTTTTGACAGCGCCTTTCCACATGCGAATGACGCAGTGCGAAAAATTGGGCTGTTCACGCGACTCCCGATCAATAGACTGAATTTGTTGCATGATTCGAAGCAGGGTCATGCGCCGGGCGGTGGGGTCCGGTTGGGGTCTTTGCGTTTGGAAAGTCCTGGCCGTCCGAGTTCTAGACAAGATTGTTCGTTGTGCGTGCCCTCTCTCGCGGAGCGTGTGGCGGCGCTCTCAGAACGACAGGAAGCATTCATGGAACTCCTCGAACTCGAATTCTCCCGCGAAATCCACCCGGTGGACGTCATCGAGCAGGTGGCCCACAACAATGACTGGTCCTTCGAACGCGCCGGCGACGACGAGATCTCGATTTCGGTGACAGGCAGCTGGACCGACTATCATGTCTCCTTCTCCTGGATGGAAGATTTCGAGGCGCTGCACCTGGCCTGCGCGTTCGACATCAAGGTGCCGGAAACGCGCGCGCTCGAAGTGATGCGGCTCCTGTCGCTGATCAACGAACAGATGCTGTTTGGCCATTTCGACCTGTGGGAGCAGGAGGGCGCGATCATGTTCCGGCAATCGCTGCTGCTTGCCGGCGGGGTCGAGCCGTCGAGCCAGCAGGTCGAGGTGCTTCTGTCATCGGCGTTAGAGGCCTGCGAATGCTATTTCCAGGCCTTCCAATTCGTCGTCTGGTCGGGTACGTCGGCCAAGGACGCGCTGTCGAGCGTGCTCTTTGAAACCCATGGAAGCGCCTGAGCGAAGCCAATACCGCCGATGAGTTCCAGCAGCGAGCGCAAGCCCGAGATCAGCTTTGCCGATTTCGATCGTGTCGACATCCGTGCCGGCACGATCGTCGAGGCTGAGCCCTTTCCGGAGGCGCGCAAGCCGGCATTCAAGCTGAAGATCGATTTCGGCCCGGCGATCGGCGTGAAGAAGTCGTCGGCGCAGATCACCAAATATTATGCGCCGGAGACGCTGATCGGCCGACAGATCTTCGCTGTGGTCAATTTCCCGCCGCGTCAGATCGGCCCGTTCATGTCGGAAGTGCTGACGCTTGGTTTTCCGGACGAGGAGGGCGCCGTCGTGCTCGGCGCCATCGAGCGCAAAGTGCCGGACGGCGGGCGTCTATTCTAGAACTAGCCTGGGCCGGCCTGACGTCACCGCGTCCCGATCGGCGCGCTTGCGCGGTATCCCCAGCGCTTCGACCACGTCCAGGAACATCTCGGCGCATGCCTTCCAACTGTAGCGCAGGGCGCGCTGGCGCGCCTCCGCGCGGTCAATGTGAAGCGCCTTGAGCGCCGCCTCGCGCAAATCCTCGGACACGGCCCCGCCGACGCCGTCGCCGACGATGTCGATCGGTCCGGTCACCGGATAGGCGGCCACCGGCGTGCCGCTGGCCAGAGCCTCGATGATGACGTTGCCGAAGGTGTCGGTGCGGCTCGGAAAGACGAAGACGTCGGCCGAAGCGTAGATTTCCGCCAGTTCGTCGTTCGGGCGATGGCCGAGGAAATGCGTGTTCGGATAGCGGGCGCTGAGCTTTGCCAGTTCCGGCCCTTCGCCGACCACCACCTTGCTGCCGGGGAGATCGAGATCGAGGAAGGCGGTCAGGTTCTTTTCGATCGCGACACGGCCGACGCAGAGGAAGATGGGGCGGGGAAAGCTGGTGTCCTTGCGTTTGTCCGGCCGGAAATGATCGGTGTCGACGCCGCGAGTCCAGGGCCTCAGCTTATCGAAGCCGCGTGAGGCAAGGTCGTCCGCCAACGATTGCGTGGCGACCAGTGTGCCCTGTCCGGAATTGTGGAAGTCGCGCAGCCAGTTATAGGCCCACCTCTCCGGCACCGGCAGGCGGGCGCTGAGATATTCGGGAAAACGCGTGTGGTAGCTGGTGGTAAAGGGACGGCCGGCCTTGCGGCAGTAGCGGCGCGCCATGATGCCGAGCGGCCCTTCGGTGACAATGTGGATGTGGTCGGCCTTTCCCGCTTCGATCAGCCGCGCGACATGACTGGGGGTTGTCAACGCGAGCCGAATGTCCGGGTAGGTCGGCAGCGGCAAGGTGCGGAAGATGTTCGGCGTCAGAAAATCGACCTGGACTTCGAAGGATTTCAGCGTTTCGGTAAGCCGCTCCAGCGTGTGAACCACGCCGTTGACCTGCGGTCGCCATGCATCGGTGACCATCAGGATTCGCATGGCGACCCTTCGCACAGATTCTTGGGCGCGCCGGCACGATGGCGGAACGGCAGCCAGGCTGCAGCTCGCGCTTCGCTCCAGCGCACCCGGGCGGGTGCGGGATCGAAGCGGGGCGGCATGGCCGAATCGATAAAGGTCGCGCGCTTCATGCGCGCTCTTGACCATGATTTCATGACGGGGGGATGAAGACCGTCTTTGTCCGACTAAGCCGGCACCTTGATCACGGCTCGCAAACCGCCCAGCGGGCTGTCTTCAAGCATGATGTCGCCGCCATGGGTTCGGGCGATGTCGCGGGCGATCGACAGACCAAGGCCGGTGCCGCTGGCATCGAGATTACGCGCTTCGTCGAGCCGCAGGAATGGCTTGAACACTTCTTCGCGCTTGTCCGGCGCGATGCCGGGACCATCATCGTCGATGGTGACGGTCAGCGAGCCGCGGCCGTGATTGGCATGGACCTCGACCGTCTTGGCATATCGGAAGGCATTGCCGATCACGTTGGACATCAACCTGGCAAAGGCGTTCGGCCGCACATGCACGGTCGGATCGCCGGTCAGTGTCGTCGACAGCTTGCATTTGCGCAGTTGCGCTTCCTCGCTAAGCTTCTGGAAATAGGCACCGAGATCGAAGCGGCCGGTGTCTTCTGCCGCCTCGCCGCGGGCAAAGGAGAGATAGCCCTCCAGCATCGACTGCATGTCGTCGATATCCTGGTTCAGCGCGGCCTTGGTCTCGGCCTTGCCGCCGGCCAGGGCCAGCTGCAACTTGAAGCGGGTCAGAATGGTCCTGAGATCATGGCTGACGCCGGTCAGCATGGCGGTACGCTGCTCGATCTGGCGCTCGATGCGCTCGCGCATCTGGATGAAGGCGAAGCCGGCGCGGCGCACTTCCTCCGCGCCGCGCGGACGGAAATCGCGCGGCATCGGCCGGCCCTTGCCGAAGCTCTCGGCGGCTTCGGCCAATGTCAGGATCGGCCTTATTTGATTGCGCAGGAAGGGGATGGCGATCATCAAGAGCACCAGCGAGGTGCCGACCATCCAGATCAGGAAGATATGGGTGTTTGAGGCATAAGCCTGGCTGCGACGCACGAAGACGCGCAGCACCTTGCCTTCGAGCTGGACGCGGACCTCGACGACATTGGAGTTGCCGACCGTGTCGATCCAAAAGGGACGGTTGATCTGCCGGGTAATCTCCGAAGACAGGGCCGTGTCGAGGATTGAGAAGAACGGCTTCGGCCCGGGGGCCGGCAGGGGATCGGGCGGCAGCAGATCCACTTTCAGCTGCATGCGGTCTTGGGCGATGCGGATGATGTTGGCGTAATCGGCGTCGTGGGGATAGGTCTCCATCATGTCGATGATGGCAGCGATGTCTGCGATCGTCGCCTGCGACAGGCGTTGGGTAACTGTCTGCCAGTGGCGCTCCATGAAGACGAAGGCAACGACCGACTGCAAAAGGATCATCGGCGCGATGACGATGATCAGGGAGCGGGCATAAAGCCGCTTCGGCATGTAGAGCGCGACCAGGCGCCAGAACCGGTTCCAGGCGCGCGGCATCGCCCTCAGCGTGCGCAAAGCGAGATCGCCGAGGCTCCCGGTCTTGGGCTTTTCCAGTTGCGTGGTCGCCATTCGCCCTTCCGCTCGTAGACGGCCATTCAGCCAAGGCCGTCTGCGAGCATGTTATTCCACGCTGAGCCGATACCCAATACCGCGCACGGTCTGCAGCCACACCGGATTTGACGGATCGCGCTCGATCTTGCGGCGCAGCCGGTTGATCTGGACATCGATGGTCCGCTCGCCGACATCCGATTCGTCGCCGACGAGCTCGTGCCGCGGTATGGTTTCGCCCGCCCGGGCGGCGAAGATCGCCAGGATTTCCTGCTCGCGGTCGGTCAGCTTCAGCGCCTCGCCGCCACGCTTCAGTTCGCGCTTGGCGATCTGGAACGTGTAGGGGCCGAAGACGAGCTGCTCGACTTTCGGCGTCGCCGCCGGGCCGCCGCGGCGCAGGATGTTGTTGATGCGCAGGATGAGCTCGCGCGGATCGAAGGGCTTCGGCAGATAGTCGTCAGCGCCGGCCTCGAGCCCGGTGATACGGCTGTCGGTTTCCGACAGCGCCGTAAGCATCAGGATCGGCACGTTCTTCTCGGCCCGCAGCGCCTTGGTGAGGTCGACGCCGGTTTCGCCGGGCATCATGACGTCAAGCACGAGCAGGTCGAAGTCCAGCCCCGCGAGCTTGCGCCGGGCCTCGCCGGAGTTGCCGGCGACGGTGACCCGAAAACCGTTCTCGGACAAATATTGCTTGAGCAGATTGCGAATGCGGGTGTCGTCGTCGACCACCAGCAGATGCGGCGCATCATCGCCGGGCGCTGCCGGATGATCAACCTTCTCAGTGGTCTCCATTTTTCTTCCCCGATGTTTGCGCAGGCACAATGTCGATCTGCGCTCTAAGTTCCGGATTGACCATCGCCTCGAGGAATCTCTCGATCGAGGCGCGCTCGGCGGTCCCGGAATCCTCCAATGCAGCACGGATGCGGCGCGACTGTGGCCGTGCCAGCGCCAGTGCCAGCGCGCGGCCTTTGGCAGTCGGATAGAGCTCGCGCTGCCGGCGGTCGCGCAACCCTTGCACCTGGACAATATGGTCCGTGTCGATCAGCTGCTTCAACACCCGCGCCAGGCTCTGCTTGGTGATCTTCAGCACATCGAGCAGCTCGGCGACCGTCAGTCCGGGCCTGCGGTTGACGAAATGCAGGACGCGGTGATGGGCACGGCCGAAGCCGTAATCGGCAAGGATCTGGTCGGGATCGGAGGTGAAGTCGCGATAGGCGAAGAAAAACAGCTCGATGATGGCAAAGTCGATGCCGTCCTCGTCGGTGATCGCCGTCCTGATCGGTTTTCCGGCTGCGGGGCTTCGATCCGTCATCATTTCTCCATGCCAGCGGGGAATTACGTCAGTACTGTTGACGTAATTTCCCGCAAATGATAATTTTTGACAAGCTTTTCGGCGGATTGCGAACGAAAAGGCAAGCGGAAGCCGTTTTTCCGGAACTTCCTAAGTTTGCCAGGGATTGAATATCCGCCTACGCTTCCAGACACAGGCCGGCGGTTTCGGACCCAGTGGCGGGGCCGATACGAAAGGCCGTATGACACAACGATTGGCGGGCGCCCGCCCGCGGGAGGTTTCCATGGCATCCGTTCCCTTCGATCAACTGGACGGCTTCATCTGGATGAACGGGGAGTTCGTCAAATGGGGCGAGGCCAAGATCCACGTGCTGACCCATGGCCTGCACTATGCCAGCGCCGTCTTCGAGGGCGAGCGCGCCTATGGCGGCCAGATATTCAAGCTCACCGAGCACAATGAGCGCCTGCATGAATCGGCGCGCCTGCTCGGCTTCAAGATTCCCTACTCGGTCGGCGAGATCGACGAGGCTTGCCGCACGCTTCTGAAGAAGCAAGGTTTCAAGGACGCCTATGTGCGTCCGATTGCCTGGCGCGGCAGCGAGCAGATGGGTGTTTCGGCGCAGAACAACCGCATCAACTGCGCCATCGCCATCTGGCAGTGGCCGAGCTATTTCGACCCGGCGCAGAAGCTGAAGGGCATCCGCCTCGACGTCGCCGAATGGCGCCGGCCCGACCCGCGCACCGCGCCATCCAAGTCCAAGGCTGCCGGCCTCTACATGATCTGCACGCTTTCCAAGCACGCCGCCGAGGCCAAGGGCTACGCCGACGCCATGATGCTCGACTGGCGCGGCCAGGTGGCGGAAGCCACCGGCGCCAACATCTTCTTCGTCAAGGACGGCAAAATCCACACTCCGACGCCCGACTGCTTCCTCGACGGCATCACCCGCCGCACCGTCATCGGCCTGGCCAAGGACCGCGGCTTCGAGGTGATCGAGCGCGCCATCATGCCCGAAGAGCTCGATGGCTTTGAGCAGTGCTTCCTTACCGGCACGGCCGCGGAAGTCACGCCGGTCTCGGAAATCGGCCCGTACCGATTCGAGGTCGGCGAGATCGCCAAGACGTTGATGAACGACTATTCTGCCGCGGTGCAGCCAAAGCACGCCATCGCCGCAGAATAGCGATAGTCACAGCCTTTTTGTGCAACGGGGCGGTTTCGGGCCGCCCCTTTTATTTAGGCGCCTGCGCAGCAATTCGGCGTCTCATGGGTGCGGGCGATCCGGCGACGGCAGCGGAGCAGCCGGTGGGACTGGCAGGGCGATGGGCATACAAAGCATCATCGTCGGCGCCGGCGCCATCCTCACCGACATCATGCGCGCGGTCATGACCGTGATGAAGAATAGGCTTGGCAGAATTTCAGGCTTCCCATGGACGGCTGTGGCCGCCCATTTCTTTTAGAGGGATCACCGGTGGACGCAGTCGGCTGTGCCCTCTACATCAGGGCAACACCTCGAAAGGAAAGCCATGGGTCAGCTCAATGCCGGCATCGTGCCGGTCACGCCCTTCCAGCAGAATTGCACCATTCTCTTCGACATGGACGACAAACAAGGTGTCGTCGTCGATCCCGGCGGCGACGTCGACAAGATAGTGGCAGTGCTTAAGGACAACGCGATCAGGGCGAAGGCGATCTGGATCACTCACGGCCATATCGATCATGCCGGCGGCGCGATGGATCTGAAGGATGCACTCGGCATCGACATCATCGGCCCGCACGAGGCCGATCGGCCGCTGCTTGCCAATCTCGAGACCCAGGCCAAGCGCTTCGGCCTTACCGATCCGGTGCGCAATTGCATTCCGGACCGTTTTCTCAGCGAAGGCGACACGGTCTCGTTCGGAGAGCATGTGTTCGAGGTGCTGCATTGTCCGGGGCACGCGCCGGGCCATGTCGTCTACTACAACCGCGCGGCCAAATTCGCCCATGTCGGCGACGTGCTGTTTCGCGGCTCTATCGGCCGCACCGATCTGCCAGGCGGCGATCACGCCGCGCTGATCACCTCGATCAAAGACAAGCTGCTGCCGCTCGGAGACGATATCGGCTTCATCTGCGGTCATGGTCCGGGCGGCCGCTTCGGCGAGGAGCGCCGGACGAATCCCTTCCTGGCCTGATCCTCTGCGCAAAGAAAAAAGCGCCGCTCGAGGGCGGCGCTTTTGCCTGGACTGGAAACCTAAGTCTTAGTTGGCAACACAGAAATGCTGTTCGCCATCGTTGCCGGTGAATGTGCCGGTACGCGAGTTGAAGGTGCGGTAGCGGTCGGAGCAATACTCGTACCATTCGCGGGTCCACGGCTCGGCATAGCGGTCGGCATAGACGACGCGCGGCTGTACATAGTAGCGGCGAACGGGCCGGTCGACATAATAGCCGTCATCATAGGCTGGGTCGTAGTATCTCGGCCCCGGGTTGCTGAGCGCACTACCGATCAGGGCGCCCGCCGCCAGGCCGACAACGCCCGCGGCAAGGGCGTCGCCGCCATTGTGATGATGACGACGCCAGCGCCAATCATCAGCATTTGCCGCCGAGAAGGTGGCCAAAGTGGTCGCGGCGACGCCGGCGGTCACAATGGCGGTCTTGAGAATTCGGTTCATTTTCGGTCTCCTTCGCGCCGGCCCGCGTATTTCAGGGGATGCGGGTCGGCTTTAGCAGGGGTTAATAGAAGACCGTGGCTGAACGGAGGCTGAACGGCACTGCGCGAACGATTTCGCGGCTCGACAAAATTCCGAGCTCTGCGGGAGCGCCCCGCCTGCTCAGTCTCCGTCGGATCTGTCTGAGCCGGCTTAGCCGATAGACAGGTTGACGGCCTTCGGACCCTTGCCTCGCTTGTCGGGCTCGGTGTCGAATGTCACTTTCTGCCCATCCTCAAGACCGGGAAGGCCCGACGCCTGCACGGCCGAAATATGGACGAAGACGTCCTTCGCGCCATCGTCGGGCGTGATGAAGCCGAAGCCCTTGGCATGGTTGAAGAATTTGACGGTGCCGGTCTGCGGCATGGGAAGCTCCTTTGATCCCATCAAGTCAGTCTCGGGCCGGCAAATTGCCCGAGAGGAAATTTGTCCTTTATTTTAGCGCTATCGGCAAGAGAAAGTTTTCGCCTGCCAATACAACTATTTGCCGGACAAAGAAGGGCGCGACGGAACCGTCGCGCCCTCGAAAACTCAAGCTTCCTGCGAAGCCGATTCATGATCCTGCCGCGCCGTTCATCAGCGGAAGGACAGGCAGCGTCGCCCGCTCAGGCGGCGCGGAGGTTGACCGCCTTCGGACCCTTGCCCATGCGGTCAGGCTCGACGTCGAAGG
>NZ_RZSR01000791.1:0-2828 GCF_004023265.1 Mesorhizobium sp. M1A.F.Ca.IN.020.06.1.1 | reverse complement strand
CGCAAGCCGCCTGGAGAAAGCTGCCGATCGCCAGACGATGCAGATTGTTGGCGGGAATGGCGCGCGTCTTGCGCGCCGGAAAGTCTCGTTATGCCGCTATGATCACACGCGAGATGGGCAAGCCGATCGTGGAGGCGGAAGCGGAAATCGAGAAATGCGCCTACAACTGCGATTTCTATGCCGAGAACGCGGCGCGGTTTTTGGCGGACGAACCAGTGGCATCAAACGCTACGGAAAGCGTTGTGGCATTCGATCCGCTCGGCGTCGTGCTGGCGATCATGCCGTGGAATTACCCGTTCTGGCAATTCTTCCGTTTTGCCGCCCCCGCCTTCGCCGCCGGCAATGGCGCCATCCTCAAGCATGCCAACAATGTTCCCGAATGCGCTCTTGCGATCAATGAGGTGATGAAGGAGGCCGGCTGCCCCGAAGGTCTGTTCGCCACTTTGCTTATCGAGCCTTCCAAGGTTGCTGCAATCATCGCCGATGACCGCATCGCGGCGGTGACGCTGACGGGATCGACGGAGGTCGGCGCAATCGTAGCCGCGCAAGCCGGCAAGGCGCTCAAAAAGCAGGTGCTGGAACTCGGAGGTTCGGATCCCTTCATTGTGCTTGCTAATGCAGATATCAAGGAGGCGGCCAAGGTTGCGGTCAAGGCACGCTACATCAATGTCGGCCAGTCTTGCGTCAACGCCAAGCGCTTCATCGTCGAACAGGCGGTGGCCGATCGCTTCGTCGAGCTATTCGTTGATGGCGTGTCGAAGCTGAAGATCGGCGACCCGATGGAGCGCGACACCAATATCGGGCCGATGGCCCGCGAAAATCTCATGATCGGCCTGCATAGCCAGGTCGAGCGCACGCTTGCCGCTGGCGCGACACTGAAGGCGGGCGGTGCGCCGCTTGGCGGCAACGGCTTCTACTATCCGCCGACGATCCTCGACAATGTGCGCCCCGAAATGGCCGCCTTCCGCGAGGAGACGTTCGGACCGGTTGCCGCGATCATCCGCGCAAGGGACGCCGAGGAGGCAGTGACGTTCGCCAACCAGACCGACTTCGGGCTCGGCGCAGCGCTATGGACCCGTGATCTGGAGCGAGGCCGCCTCCTCGCGCGCGACATCGAGGCCGGCGCCGTCTTTATCAACGGCATGGTCGCCTCCGATCCGCGCTACCCGTTCGGTGGCATCAAACGCTCCGGCTACGGCCGTGAGCTCGGTGTCTACGGCATCCGTGAATTCGTCAACGTCAAGACGGTGTGGGTCGGTCCCGCTCAGGCGCCGGCAGTCGCACAGAAAGGCACCCAATGAGCAGGCAACCTGCGATTCTCCGGCCGAAGGAACTGAAGACGAACGACCGCGGCAACGGAGCCCGTACGACCCCGCTTGTCACGCGAAAATGCGGTTCCACCAGCATGATCAACGGCATCACAGCCTTCGATCCGGGCGCGGCGATCGGTCTTCACAAGCACAATTGCGAGGAGAGCGTCATGGTCATCGAGGGACAGGCGATTGCCGAGATCGATGGCATCCGGCACCATCTCGACACCAATGACACGACTTGGATCCCGGCGAACGTGCCACATCGCTTCATCAATCCTACCGACAAACCGATGCGGATTTTCTGGGTCTACGCATCCATCGATGCAACCAGGACGATGATAGACACCGGCGAGGAGCACAGCATCGACGCCGAGCACGACAACCAAGAGGCATCGGCGTGATCGGATTCCTTGCGCCAATGCGATAGCTCAGAGAACTGCCGATATCTGGAATCTACACATCGCTCAGCAAGCAGGCTTGTTGGTCGAACTCACGTCGCATTCGATGTGGTTCCCCGTTGACGCATTTTAGCAATGTTTTGACCGACTACCGACTGTCGCTAAGGGCCATGCACTGATCCTCTTCTGTTGACAACCTTTGGACGGATCAAATCATGGAAGCGCAATTCCGGGTCGGCATTGACGTCGGCGGGACGTTCACCGACCTGTCGCTGGTCGATCAAGCCACTGGTGAGCTGCATCATTTCAAGACCCCATCCACGCCAAACGATCCCTCTGAAGCGATAGAGAACGCTCTGAGACAAGTGATCGCAGCAGGCTTCGACCCCGCTTGCGTGGCCCATCTTGGTCACGGAACCACGGTCGCCACCAATATGATCATCGAGCGCAAAGGCACGCTGACAGGTCTGATCACCACCAAAGGATTTCGCGACGTCCTGGAGATCGCACGTCAGCAACGTCCCCATCTCTACGACTATTCGATCCATCGTCCAGTCCCGCTGGTCGAGCGCTGGCTGCGCCTCGAGGTCGCCGAGCGCTTCACAGCCGACGGCGAGGAGCTTACGCCCCTTGATGAGGAGGGTGTCCGCCAGGGCGCGGCCGAGTTGCGCAAGGCGGGTGTGGGAGCGGTCGCCGTGTGCTTCGTCCATGCCTACCGCCACGATGCGCATGAGAGGCGGGCGGGGGAGATCCTGCGCGAGGAACTGCCTGGCGTGCCGATCTCGCTGAGCTGCGACGTCCAGCCTGAGTTTCGCGAGTTCGAGCGCTTCTCGACCACAGTGATGAACGCCTATCTGACGCCGCGCATGGTCGGTTACCTTGATCGGCTGATGCACCGCTCGGCCTCGCTCGGCGTACGCGCCAGCCCGCACACGGTGCATTCCAACGGTGGCCTGATGTCAATGGAAACCGCCAAGGCTTATCCTGTCCGCACCTGTCTTTCCGGCCCAGCCGCCGGCGTTGTTGGCGCCGCGCAGGTGGCATCGGCGGCCGGCTTTCCAAACGCGGTGACCTTCGATGTCGGCGGCACGTCGACCGACGTGTCGCTGATCCTCAA
>NZ_RZSR01000790.1:0-2838 GCF_004023265.1 Mesorhizobium sp. M1A.F.Ca.IN.020.06.1.1 | reverse complement strand
GAAGAAATGGCGCGCCGCCAGCTGGCAGCGTCCTTCACCGCGACAACGGGCCAGCAGGAGCGCGTCGAGCAGGAGATCACCGAGATCGGCGGTGCGGTGCGCACGGCGCTCACCGTCGAGCCTCGTGACGGGCGGCTCTGCGTGTTCATGCCGCCGGTCGAGGCGCTTGAGGACTATCTTGAGCTGGTGGCGGCGGCCGAGAACGCGGCCAAGGCGATCGGCCTGCCGGTGCATATCGAGGGTTATGGGCCGCCGCACGACCCGCGCCTCAACGTCATCCGCGTGGCGCCCGATCCCGGCGTCATCGAGGTAAACATCCACCCGGCCGCCGACTGGCGGGAATGCGTCGCGACGACCACGGCGATCTATGAGGAAGCCAGGCGCTCGCGGCTCGGCACCGACAAGTTCATGATCGACGGCCGTCACACCGGCACGGGCGGCGGCAATCATGTCGTTGTCGGCGGCGCGACGCCCAACGATAGTCCGTTCCTGCGCCGGCCGGACCTGTTGAAGAGCCTGGTGCTGCAATGGCAGCGGCACCCATCGCTCTCCTATCTGTTTTCCAGCCTGTTCATCGGCCCCACCAGCCAGGCGCCGCGCATCGACGAGGCACGGCATGATTCCCTCTATGAACTCGAGATCGCGCTGGCCCAGGTGCCGCATCCCGACAAGGGCGAGGCGCCGTTGCCGTGGCTGGTCGACCGGCTGTTCCGCAATCTCTTGACCGACGTGACCGGCAACACGCACCGTTCGGAAATCTGCATCGACAAATTGTTCTCGCCGGACGGTCCGACGGGACGGCTCGGTTTGGTCGAGTTCCGCGGCTTCGAAATGCCACCCAATGCCCGGATGTCGCTCGCCCAGCAATTGCTGGTCCGCGCTATCATCGCGCGGGCTTGGAAGAACCCGCTCGACGGCCGCTTCGCGCGCTGGGGCACGTCGCTGCATGACCGTTTCATGCTGCCGCATTATGTCTGGGCGGATTTCCTCGACGTGCTGGAAGATCTGAAGCTCAACGGCTTCGACTTCCGCCCGGAATGGTTCGCAGCCCAACTCGAATTTCGCTTTCCGTTCTGCGGCCAGGTGCAGCATGGCGGCGTCAAGCTGGAGCTCAGGCAGGCGCTGGAGCCTTGGCATGTGATGGGCGAGCAAGGCGCGATCGGCGGCACGGTCCGCTTCGTCGATTCGTCCATCGAGCGGCTGCAGGTGAGGACGCAAGGCCTCAATCCGGAGCGTCACGCGGTCGTCTGCAACGGCCGCATCGTACCGATGAAGGCGACCGACAGCAGAGAGGTCGCGGTGGCAGGCGTGCGCTTCAAGGCCTGGCAGCCGGCCTCCGGCCTGCATCCGGCCCTTCCGGTCAACACGCCGTTGGTGTTCGACATCTACGACCGCTGGTCGGGCCGCTCGTTCGGAGGCTGCGTCTATCATATCGCGCATCCGGGCGGCCGCAACTACGAGACCTTCCCGGTCAACGGCAACGAGGCGGAGGCGCGGCGGCTGGCCCGCTTCGAGCCGCGCGGCCATACGCCGGGTGCCTATGTGCTGCGTGAAGAACAAGGTTCTGAAGAGTTTCCCATGACCCTTGACCTCAGGCGACCGGCGAGATTCTGATCGAGCATGGCCAAGGGGAATCAGAAACGGGCGGGCGGCAGGCCGCGGGCGCAGAGCCTGTTGGAGCATTACCGGCCGATTGAAGGCGTCGTCGACGAGATGGTCGACGCGTCGGGCAATCCGCGCCCGGCCTGGCAGTCCTTCATCGGAGCGCTGGACGATCTGGGGGCTGAGGCGCTCGGACAGCGCTTTGCCCGCGCCGACCAATATCTGCGCGATGCCGGCGTCTACTACCGCGTCTACGACAAAGCCGGCGCCAACGAGCGCGAATGGCCGCTGGCGCATGTCCCGCTGCTGATCGACGAGAAGGAATGGGCCGAGATCAGCGCCGGCCTCGTCCAGCGCGCCGACCTGTTCGAGACGATGCTGGCCGACATTTACGGGCCGAACCGGCTGATCGAGAAGGGAATCCTGCCGGCGGGGCTGATTGCGGCGAGCCCGGAATATCTGCGCCCGGTGGTCGGCGTCCGTCCGGCCAGCGGCCATTTCCTGCACATGGTCGCCTTCGAGCTCGGCCGCGGCCCCGACGGCCGCTGGTGGGTTCTGGGCGACCGCACGCAAGCGCCGTCGGGCGCCGGCTTTGCGTTGGAGAACCGCGTTGCCACCACGCGCGCCTTGTCTGACATCTATGGCGAGCTGCATGTGCATCGCCTGGCCGGCTTCTTCCGCCGCTTCCGTGATGCGCTGAACGGCATGGCGAAGGATTCCGGCGGCCGCGTCGCCATCCTGACGCCCGGACCGCTCAACGAGACCTATTACGAGCACGCCTATATCGCGCGTTATCTCGGCATTATGCTGCTCGAAGGCGAGGACCTGACGGTGTCCGGCGGCCGGCTGATGGTGCGCACGGTTTCGGGCCTGATGCCGATCGGCGTTTTGTGGCGGCGGCTCGATGCCGCTTTCGCCGATCCGCTGGAGCTCAAACCGGACTCGCAGATCGGCACGCCGGGGCTGGTCGAGGCGATCCGGCGCGGCACCGTCTCGGCCGTCAACGGGCTCGGTTCCGGCTTGGCGGAAACGCGGGCGCTGCTTTCTTTCCTGCCGCGGATCGCGCGGGAATTGCATGGCGAGGAACTCAAGCTGCCGAACATTGCGACCTGGTGGTGCGGACAGCAGGCCGAACGCGACCATGTGCTGGCCAATATCGACCGCATGGTGGTTGGCCCGGCGCTGTCGACACGGCTTGCCTTCGAGGACGATGGCGCGACCAGGCTCGGTTCGGCG
>NZ_RZSR01000789.1:0-2841 GCF_004023265.1 Mesorhizobium sp. M1A.F.Ca.IN.020.06.1.1 | reverse complement strand
GGGCCGAACTGCCCAAGACCGTTCGCTTCGTCGCCGGCAGGGTGAGCGCGGTGGAAGCCGGGCCGGAGCGGCAGCGTGTATCGATCATCGGGCAGCCGGATGTGACGGCTCGCCTGCTTGTGCTTGCCACCGGCATGGGCGACATCCTGCGGCGCGACGTCGGCATCGAGCGCCGGTTCGTCCACCAGCGCCAATCGTTGACTTTCGGTTTTAATGTCCGGCCGGCGGGAGCAAGCGCGTTCAAGCATCCGGCACTGACCTATTACGGCGAACGCGTTTCGGACGGCATCGATTACCTGAACTTCTTCCCGGCCGGCGGCGTTACCCGCGCCAACCTCTTTGTTTTCCGGGAGCATACCGACCCGTGGGTCAAGGCGCTGCGCGACCGCCCGCGCGAAACGCTCATTGAAACGCTTCCGGGACTCCTCAAGACCTTTGGCGATTTCGAGGTCATCGACCGCGTCTCGAGCTGGCTCACCGACATCACCGTCGCCGAAAATTGCAAGCGCGACGGCGTCGTCCTGATCGGAGACGCTTATCAGACATCCTGTCCGGCCGCCGGAACAGGTGTCAGCCGCCTTCTCACCGATGTGGAGCGCCTGTGCATGGTGCACGTGCCGGAGTGGATGGCCTCGCCCGGCATGGCGGCAGCGAAGATCGCCGCCTTTTATGATGATCCCATGAAGCAGGCGATGGATGAACGGGGGCTCGAGTTGGCAAATTTCCGCCGCAGCCTGACCATCGACACGGACCTGCGCTGGCGCGCGCGCCGGCAGGTTCATTTCAGCCGTCGCCGCATACTGCACGAGATCGACAAGTTCAGCCCGAGCTTTGCCGCGCGGCTGCGCGGTCTCAAGCGGCCGCAAGTGGAAGCCGTGACCTGATTGCGGGTCAGCCGGCGCATTTCGTTCAAAGGACGCTTCGGCATAGGCGTGCGCGACCGCCTGAAGCTAGCGTAAGGCGTCCGATCCGACCCGCTTCAACTAGGACGACTCGGCGGCTTCATCGGCAGCCGGTGGCACGATGACAGCCGAAGGCTTGGCCTTCTTGACATGCGCGGCCTCAAGGATATGCCGCGCCAGCGCCTTGGCCGCCGGCAATTTCTGCACCGTCAGATGCGCCGCATAGCCGAGCGGACTCCCTGCGCGGTAGATTTGCCACATCGGTGAAGGCCGGCCGCCGAACACGCGCTTGTAGGGCTCGTCGCCGATGGTGAAATCGAGGTGTTGATCGCCGCGCTCGATGCAATCGCGGGCGATCTGCTCGAACATCAGGCTGCCGATCGACTGCTTCCGGTAGCCGGCCTCGTCGAAACCGCCGAGGATGACCAGGAGCGAGCCGCGGTGCTCGAGCCCGAGCGCGCCGGCGATCGGCTGGCCGTTCATCCAGAATGCATAGGTGCGGGCGAAGCCGCCGCACCCTTCATTGGCCACGGCCAGGTAGAAATCGAAATAGGAAGGCAGCTGCAAAAGGTCGGCCGGACCGTTGCTGCCGTCGAAGCGTTTGCCGCGATAGAGCTTGAGGGCATCGAATGTCGTGCGGACCGCGGCCGGGCCGTCAACGCATTCGAAGCGCGCCTCCCCGATGCGGTTGAGCTGCCGGGATTTCTTGTCCAGCTCCTTGCGATAGGACTGGTCCAGCCGCTGCTCGCGCCAGCCGGCGAATGTCGGCTCCAGCTTGCTTGAATAGGCGCTCATGCCCATGCTGTCGCGCTTGTCGACGCCAAGCAGGCGCTCCATCGCCAGGGAGCGGTCCGCCAGCTTGCCTATGCGCAGGAGATCGTATGGCCGCAGATGCTTGCGGATGGCGGCGACGGTGCGGGCGTCGGCAAGAATGCGGGAGAAGGTCTCCTCGTCGGCGACGGGCGAGACATAGTCCGAAACCCGCATATCCGCGAATTCCACGACCTTCAGCAGCGTGTAGCGGCGCCTCACCAGCGGCAGGACCATCGCGAGCCTTCCGCTCGCACGCACGCGGACGACGATGATCAGTGGCGTGGCGGCGCCTTGCCGCACGAGCCTCTCATAAAGTTGCGCGAGCCAAATCGGATGCTGAAAAGCGGTTGCCGCCGAGCTGGCGAAGAGCTCGGCGTACTCCGTCGAACGGAAATCGAACGCATCCTCGGCAGTGACTTCAAACATGTGATCCGAACCGGCAGGGACAGCGGCTATCCACGACTTCTTACGTTCCAGGTCAAGACCGGCCGCCGCGATTGTTGGAATCTTGGTATATGCCGAAACCGCTAATCTTGCGTTGCATGGCAGGCCGGGGCGGACGACCACAACCGCTTCGGGATCGCAAGTCGAAAATCATGCCGGAAAAGTAGAAATCCGGTTTTGCGTGTAACGCCGATGTAAGTATTTTCGGCCAGTCTCTCGCTCCTTATTGTTGGAAATCCGAGCAGGACATAGCCGCCCAAGACATGCTGGCGATCGAGGTCATCGTTCCGCAATCGGCGCCCCGCCATTGGCAGCAGCTCGCCATAGAGCGGCTGGAGGCGGACGGCCACGATGTCGCGGTGGCGCATCAGCCCGGGCCGTCGACCTGGCCGGCCGCGGCAAAAGCCGCCTTCCAGTTCGAGCAACGTCTTTTCCGCCGGCGCGGACCCCTTCTCGGCTCCGCGCTGCAAGCAATCCCGGCACGGCCCGGCGGGCGCCCCGCCGCGCTGAGGCTCGATCTTGCCGGCGATGCGGCCTTGTCGAATGTCCCCACCATCGGCCTTCGCTTCGACGGATCCAGCGCCGATCTGTCGGCTGCAATCGCCGTCGCGGCCGGCAGGCTCCCGGTGATCGAGGCCGTGCTCGACAGGAAGACGGTAGTCGGCCAGGCGCGGCCCATGGT
>NZ_RZSR01000788.1:0-2855 GCF_004023265.1 Mesorhizobium sp. M1A.F.Ca.IN.020.06.1.1 | reverse complement strand
CCGCGATCACGGTTCTGGTTGGGAGCGCGTTCTGGGCTGGTTGGACGAATTCCTTGCCAAGGAGACGGCTGCCAGGTCGCCTTCGGTCTTCCATTGCCGGCTGATTCCGCCGCGTCCGGATTTCGCCTTCACCCTGACGGAGGAGGAGAGGGCGCTGATGAATGCGCATGTCGACTATCTGCGCGGCCTGCTTCGTGAAGGCAGAATGATGATTGCCGGCCCAGTCGCCGATCCAGCCGGACCGTGGGGGCTTCTGATCCTGCAGGTCGGCACGGAAGCCGACGCCAGGGCGGTTACCGAAGGCGACCCGGTGGCGCGTTCCGGCCGCGGCTTCCGCTATGAAATCCTGCCGATGATGAGCACGATCATGTAAGGCGAATGGAAAACGCCTCTCGCGCTTTTCAGGGCGCGGGAGGCGTCTTTTGTTATCAGCTTTTCTCGATACTCGTGAACTGCCGATAACAGGGACAAAACCGCCAGCCGGCAAAAGGGTTCCCGGCAAAACAAAATTTTTTCCTCGGCCGGATGCGACGCATTTCCCGGCTCCGTGCTAAAGGCACTTGCCAGCATGAGGATAGCCTTGCCGCACGACCGACCCTGCCCGACCCTGCTTGACGCATCAGCCGCCTTCGACTGCCAGAGCTGCGGCGCCTGCTGCGCCTATTCGGCGGACTGGCCGCGCTTTTCGACCGAAGAGGATGCCGAGCTCGACCGCATCCCCGACGAGCTGGTCGCGACCGACCTGTCAGGCATGCGCTGCGAGGACGGCCGCTGCGCCGCGCTTCACGGCGAGGTGGGCAAGCAGACGGCCTGCGCGATTTACGAAGCCCGCCCGCATGTCTGCCGCGCCTGCATGCCCGGCGGCGACGACTGCCTGATGGCAAGGGCCGCCCATGGGCTGGCGGTGGAGAGCGTGATCTCCCCCCTCGAGGGGAGATGGCCGCGAAGCGGTCAGAGGGGGTCGTCTCACATAAATCGCCAACGTGATCGCGTCGCGGAAAAGGCCGCGCTCTACACGAGGCGAGCCCCCTCTGTCGCCTTCGGCGACATCTCCTCGCGAGGGGACCACAAGGGGGAGATTACTTTCTTCCCCGCTTGCCCACGCTCGGACCTCCCGATACCTTCCGCGCCGTGCAGGCCATGGAGGAAACCGTGAGCATCGAATTCCTGTTGACGTCGCTGATTATCGTCGCTTCGCCCGGCACTGGCGTTCTCTACACGCTGAGCGCCGGCCTCTCACGCGGCGCTCGCGCCGCGATCATCGCCGCTTTCGGCTGCACGCTGGGCATCATCCCGCACATGGCGGCGGCCATCACCGGCCTTGCGGCGGTGCTGCACACAAGCGCCGTCGCCTTCGAGACTCTGAAATATCTGGGCGTCGCCTATCTGCTCTACATGGCCTGGAACACGCTGAAGGAGAAGGGCGGCCTTGCTCTCGATCAGAACGCCGCGCCACGCTCTGTCCGAAAGGTGATCACCTCCGGCATCCTGGTCAACATCTTGAACCCAAAACTGTCAATCTTCTTCTTCGCCTTCCTGCCGCAATTCGTCAGCACCACGGAGCCGCACGCTTTCGCCAGGATGCTGGAACTGTCCGGCGTCTTCATGCTGATGACCTTCCTTGTCTTCGTCGTCTACGGCGTGTTCGCGGCTTCGGTGCGCAGCCATGTCGTGTCGCGGCCGATGGTGCTGACCTGGATGCGCCGCACTTTCGCCGGCGCCTTCGTCATGCTGGGGGCCAAGCTGGCGCTGGCGGATAGATAAAGCGAACTGGTGTATCCCTTCACATAGCCCATCGCCTCGACTATCGCCCGTCCGCGGCGCGAATCAGGTTGGCGCAGGGATGGCCGAGCGCTGGCGCTGTCGCTGCTGATCTCCCTCCTTGAGGGGGAGATGTCGCCGAAGGCGACAGAGAGGATCGCCGCGCGTGGAGCGCCAGCGCCTCCCGTTGCAAGGGAGTCGTCGCCGGAGCCTTACGCGCGGCGACCCCCTCTGCCCTGCCGGGCATCTCCCCCTCAAGAGGGGAGATCGGCTGTTGCGCGGGCCTTCGCCAATCGCAACAGTTCGCAACAGTATAGAAGCCCGCCTTTGGACCGGCTGCCCGCATGCCAAACAAAAAGGGCGACATGTCTGCCGCCCTTTCCATATTCTCTGTGGGACCGGACTTCTTAGAAGTCCATGCCGCCCATGCCGCCCATGCCGCCGCCAGGCATGCCGCCCGGCATACCGCCGGCGGCTTCCTTCTTCGGAGCCTCGGCGATCATGGCTTCGGTGGTGACCAGCAGGCCGGCGACCGAGGCCGCGTCCTGGAGAGCGGTGCGAACGACCTTGACCGGGTCGACGATGCCCATGCCGATCATGTCGCCATACTCGCCGGTCTGGGCGTTGAAGCCGTAGGTCGCAGCCTTGTTCTCGAGGATCTTGCCGGCAACGATCGAAGCCTCGGCACCGGCGTTGGCCGCGATCTGGCGGGCCGGAGCCTGCAGCGCGCGACGAACGATGGCGATGCCCGCGGCCTGGTCGGCATTGACGCCGGTCGCCTTGACGGCGTGCGAAGCGCGCAGCAGCGCGACGCCGCCGCCGGGGACGATGCCTTCTTCAACGGCCGCGCGGGTCGCGTTCAGAGCGTCGTCGACGCGGTCCTTCTTTTCCTTGACCTCGACCTCGGTCGCGCCGCCGACGCGGATCACCGCGACGCCGCCCGCGAGCTTGGCCAGACGCTCCTGCAGCTTCTCCTTGTCGTAGTCCGAGGTGGTCTCCTCGATCTGCTGCTTGATCTGGGCAACGCGGCCCTGGATCTCGGCCTTCTTGCCGGCGCCGTCGACGAAGGTGTCGATCTCCAAGGAGAACACCAC
>NZ_RZSR01000787.1:0-2859 GCF_004023265.1 Mesorhizobium sp. M1A.F.Ca.IN.020.06.1.1 | reverse complement strand
GTCCGTTTGCCGGGAAACTTCTTGGTGTCGAACATGTCGGCCCAGCTTGTCGGCTCACCCGAAACGGCGCCCTTGTTCCAGGCCAGCACGAAGGAATAGTAGAAGCTGCCGACGGCGTGCTCGTTGCTGAAGCGCGGGTCGAGATCGGCCTTCGGCACGGCGGCGAAGTCGATCGGCTCGAGCAGCCCGTCCTTGGCGGCCTTGATGGCGAAATCCATTTCCACGTCGACCACGTCCCAGGTGACGTTCTTGGCGTCGACCATGGCCTTCAGCTTGCCGTAGTCGGTCGGGCCGTCCTGCAGCACCTTGATGCCGGAGCTCGCCGCGAACGGCTCGGCCCAGGACTTGGCCTGCGCTTCCTGCGTGGTGCCGCCCCAGCTGGTGAATACCATTTCGTCGGCCTTGGCGGCGGTTGCCGATAGCAGTCCGGCGAGCACGCCGGCTAAGATCAGTCTCATGTCATTCTCCTCTGATTTCTCTGTTCCGTTTCTTGTTCTTGTCGCTGCACCCTCGGCATGCGTTCTCAGCGCATGACGAAGGGATCGGGAATCGGCTCGTCCGAGGTCTTGATCCAGACCGATTTCGAGCGCGTGTAGTCGCGGATGGCGTCGAGCCCGCCTTCGCGGCCAAGACCCGACAACCCGTAGCCGCCGAAGGGAACGAGCGGCGACACGGCGCGATAGGTGTTGACCCAGACGACGCCGGCACGGATGTCGCGCGCCATGCGGTGCGCCTTGCCGAGATTCGAGGTGAAGACGCCGGAGGCGAGACCGAAGGGCGTGTCGTTGGCTAGAGCCAATGCCTCGGCCTCGGTGTCGAAGGCGAGCACGCTCAACACCGGCCCGAACAATTCCTCGCGTACGCAGGGCAGGTTGCTATCACCGGCATCGATGATCGTCGGCGCATAGTAGAAGCCGGCGCCGGCGTCGGGGCGCCTGCCGCCGGTGACCAGCGTGCCCCCGGCGGCGAGGCTTTCGGCCACGATGGTCTCGATCCGGTCGCGCTGGCGCAGGGTCGCGAGCGGCCCCATCTCGGTGGCCGGATCCTGAGGATCGCCGATGCGGATCGCTTCGGCCTTGCGCTTCAACGGACCGAGGAATTCTTGTCTTACGGTACGCTCGATCAGCAGGCGCGAACCGGCGACGCAGCTCTGTCCGGTCGCCGCAAAGATGCCGGCGACGACCGCATTGGCGGCGCTGTCGAGGTCGGCGTCGGCGAAGACGACGACCGGGCTCTTGCCGCCGGGCTCGAGCGTCGTGTGCGCGAGGTTTTCCGCCGTGTTCCTGACGATGGCGCGCGCCGTGGCCGGGCCGCCGGTGAAAGCGACGCGCGAGACCAGCGGATGACTGGTCAGGCGCTGCCCGCACTCCTGGCCGAAGCCCGTGAGGATGTTGACGGCGCCGGCCGGAAAGCCGGCTTCGCTGACCAACTCGGCGAAGGCGAGCAGCGGTGCCGGGCCGTCTTCTGAGGCCTTGAGCACCACCGTGCAGCCCGCGGCAAGCGCCGGGCCGAGCTTGACCGCCGAGAGGAAGAGCTGCGAGTTCCACGGCACCACCGCGGCGACCACGCCGATCGGCTCGCGGCGGATGGTGACGTCGAGATCGGCCTTGTCGAGCGGCACATGCGCGCCTTCATGCTGGTCGGCGAGCCCGCCATAGTAGCGGTAATAGTCGCCGACATAGGCGATCTGGGCGCGCGTCTCGCGGATGATCTTGCCGGTGTCGCGCGTCTCCAACTCGGCCAGGCGGCCCGCATTGGCGGCGACGAGGTCGCCGAGCCTGACCAGCAGTTTGCCCCGCGCGGTTGCTGTCATCGATGCCCAAGGCCCGGTGCGCAGCGCACGATGCGCGGCCTGGACGGCGCGGTCGACATCGGCTTCGCTCGCCGCCGGCATCTTCGCCCATGGCGCGCCGGTCGACGGATCGATGCTGTCGAAGCTGGCCGACGGCTCGTCGAAGCGGCCGTCGATGAAGTTCCTGAATGCGGCGTCGGTCATGGCCTTGCCCGTTCGTTCGCGATCAGATGAAGGCCGGCATCACCCGGTCGATGAACAATTGCAGCGATTTCTTCTTGCGCTCGTGCGAAAGGCCGCTGTCGATCCAGATCGAGTACTGGTCGAAGCCTAGCGTCTCATAGGCTTTCAGCCGCGCGACCACCTCGTGCGCCTCGCCGATCACCAGGTTCTGGCGCATCTTGTCCGGCGCGTATTGCGGCATGGCCGCGATCTCTTCGGCGCTCAGCGGTTCCAAAATGCCCTGGTGCACCGGCTTCTTGTTTTGGAACCAGGCGCCGAACTGGCAGTAGAAGTTCGACAGATCCTGGCTCAGCCGATCGGCATCGGCGGCGTCCTCGGCGACGAAGGTGTGCATCAAGAGCATGATTTCCGGACGCGGGATTTCGGGATGCGCGGCGCAGGCGTCGTTAAACCGCTGCATCAGGCTTGCAACCTCATCGTCGCCGGACGCCAGTGGCGTCACTTGGACCTTGCATCCGTTGGCGACAGCGAAGTCGTGCGAGTTCGGATCGCGCGCCGCCACCCAGATCGGCGGGTAGGGTTTTTGCAGCGGCTTGGGAGAGGAGGTGGTTGGCGGGAACTGCCAGAATTCGCCGCAGTGCTCGTAGTCGCCGTCCCAGAGACCCCGGATCGCCGGAATGATCTCGCGCATGCGCTGCCCGGCGCCCCAGGCATCGAGCCCGGGGAAGACCCGCTGATATTCGTAGCTGTAGGCGCCCCGGGCGATGCCGATGTCGAGCCGGCCGCCGGCAATCACGTCGGTCATCGCCGCCTCGCCGGCAAGCTTGATCGGGTGCCAGAAGGGCGCGATGATGGTTCCGGTGCCGAGGCGGATGCGGCTGGTC
>NZ_RZSR01000786.1:0-2874 GCF_004023265.1 Mesorhizobium sp. M1A.F.Ca.IN.020.06.1.1 | reverse complement strand
CTGGCGCACCGCGACGGGATCACCAGCGTTCCCGGCCTCTACGCGCTCGGCTTCCGCTTCCTGCGCAAGCGCGATTCCAACTTCATCGGCGGCGCCGGCGTCGACGCGCAAGCGATCGCCGCCGAGGTCTCCAGCTATCTCGACCGCAAAGGTCGCCAAGCCGCCTGAGAGGCCGCCGTGAGGACACCGAAGATGCCAACGACCGCGATTTCCCTGCCGCCCACGCCCAAGCGCGCCCATTACGACGCCATCATCGTCGGTGCGCGCTGCGCCGGCGCCTCGACGGCGCTGCTGCTTGCCCGCGCCGGCCTGACGGTGCTGACGATCGAGCGCCGGCCCTACGGCTCAGACACGCTGTCGACGCACGCGCTGATGCGGCCCGCCGTGCTGCAGCTGTCGCGCTGGGGCCTGCTCAAACCGCTGCTCAGGGCCGGCACGCCGCTGATCGAGACAACGACGTTCCACTATGGCGACGAGGAGATCACCATTCCGCTCAATGCCGGGCCCGATCTTCCCGGGCTGATCGCGCCTAGGCGCACCGTGCTCGACCGCATGCTCGTCGATGCCGCGCGCAAGGCCGGCGCCGAGTTCCTGCACGACGTGGCGGTCGGCGACCTCTTTGCCGACACGCGCGGACGCGTGCGCGGCGTCGAGATCCGCGGCGCCGGCCGCGCGGCCTTACGTTTAAGCGCCGACATCGTGATCGGCGGCGACGGCATCGGCTCCACGGTGGCGAAATGCTGCGACGCGCAAGTGCTCAGAAGGGGCACGGTCTCGGCAGCCCATGTCTATGGCTACGCGCCGGTCGAACCCGGCGCCGGCTATCACTGGTATTTCCGCGACGGCATCGCCGGCTCCCTCATTCCGACCAATGGCGGGCTGACCTGCATCGTCGCTTCGGTGCCGACCAAGCTGTTCGACGAGCGCTTCCGCCTTGATCATTTCCGCGCCCGGATGGAGGTGCTGGAGGCGCTTTCACCGGCACTGGCCGAACAGGCGAGCCGGGCGCCCGACGATGCCCGCCTGCAGGCTTTCCGCGGCGTGCCGGGCTACATCCGCCACGCTCACGGACCAGGCTGGGCGCTGGTCGGCGATGCCGGCTTCTTCCGCGACCCGCTCACCTCGCACGGCATTGCCGACGCGCTGCGCGATGCCGAGGGCTTGGCGCGGGCGATCCTGGACGGATCGGAGGCAGCCTTCGCGACCTGGCAGCAGGAGCGCGATCTCTTCGCCCATCAGATCCTCGACACCACTGACGCCATTGCCGGCTTCGACTGGTCGCTGGCCGATATCGGCGAGCGGCATCGCCGCTTCAGCGCGGTGATGAAGGCCGAGGTTCGGGCGCTCGCCGCACACGCGATCCCGGTCCGCCGCGCCGTGCCCGCCATGAGCGGGCTGGCGACTTATCGAGAGCCGGCAAACAAGGGCGAACCGCAGGCAATGGCGGGCTCGAGCCTCTATCGCAACCGAACGGGAGTAAGACCATGACCGTACATTTGATGAAGGACGGGTGGATAGGCGTCATCAAGGGGCGGCCGCAGGTCGGCGCCGTCGCCGAGCGTTCGCGGCGCACGCAACCGCAGGATATCGACGCCTTCGCGGAGATGACCGGCGACCGCAATCCGCTGCATTACGACAAGGCGTTGGCCGAGGCCTCGGTGTTCGGCAAGCTCATCGTGCAGGGCGGCGTCACCTCCGGCATCCTGAACGCGGTGGTCGCGGAGGACCTTCCCGGGCCCGGCTCGGTGTTCCTCGAAGTCTCCTGGAAATTCGTCAAGGCGGTCGGTGTCGGCGAACTGATCACCGGCCGCGTCGAGGTCAAGGACGTGCGCGCCGACAAGCCGATCACGAAATTGGAGACCTCGGTGCGCAACGAGGCCGGCGAGCTTTGTCTCACCGGCACCGCGACGGTGTTCACCGTGCCGCTCGCCGGGGGCGAGGCGGACAAATGATCGCCGGCAACGGTTCGGCCCGGCTTTCGGTTCCCGAGCCGGGCCGATAGCCGTCAATAGTCGGTGTCGCTTTCGACGGTGACCGGACGATGGTGGTAGCGGTGATGACGCTCGACTGAGCTCGTGACGACGACGGCGTCCGAGCGGTGATGGCGATGCCAGGCGCGGCGGCCGTTGTCATAGAATGCGACGGTGCCGTGATCGCGGTGATGAAGGCGGTGGCCTTCCTCATTGATGACGATGGCGGGACGGTGATGGTAATGGTGCCTGTGATGCGTCGTGATGACCACATCGGCCTCGGCGGCGGATGCGACGGCGGGTGCCGCGACACAAAGCGCCAACGCTGCGAGAAGCACTGTTTTCATTGCAATATTCCTGGCTGGTGGAGCGTCCCTTCGCCGGATAAACCCCTGCCGGGCTGTTTGGTTCCGGCCTGGATCGGGCTGCCCGGCAGCAACGCAGCGAAGGTCATTTCGGGCGTTCGCGCCGCAGCGCAACATATCTGAGGTAAGTGCTCGCCGCGGCGTCGCAGGCGCGTCGCGACGGTCCGTTCGCGATCAACATGGCCTTGGCAAGCTTGTCGGAGAGCCCGTATTTGCTGGCGAAGGACGCTGTTTCATAGGGCTGGTCTTCCAGATCGTCCGCGAGTCCGTCGGTCATATATCGCCTCCCGATGCAATGGCGCGTCAGAAATGCGGAAGCATGACTTAGGTTGCGGCGGTCGATCCTCTTCTTTGCTTTCCGGACTTCAGTCCGACGGCGCTTCGGACGGTTGGCCGATGAGTGGAACGAACGCTCTTGGTCGCCGTTTGCCGGGAAGCAATTCGCCGATGGGAGGATAAATATGGAAGACCCGACCAACAGTGTCCTGGAGGCTCCAAGCCGGCTCGGCCGAGGCGGCTTGGAGCCTCCAGGACACTGT
>NZ_RZSR01000785.1:0-2878 GCF_004023265.1 Mesorhizobium sp. M1A.F.Ca.IN.020.06.1.1 | reverse complement strand
GGAATTCAATCGAGGGCGGCAGGTCGTTCCACTGGTCGCAGAGCATGCGGATCCGCAAGGGCTCCGTCGTCGCATGTCCGAAAATCACATCGAAGATCGGGTACTCTGTGGAAACGACGGTCCAGGCGCGATGGGCGACGGTCCGCGCGCTCAAGCGGCCCACGTCGCCCTCGAACTTGGCGCGCGAAAGCTGCTCAAGCACCGCCGCCGCCCTCGCGCGGGCCCCACTCAAGCTCCACCCTGCCGGCCAGGCCGTTCTGGGTGAAGGTGCGATCGGGATTGATGTCGCGCCCCCCGACGGTTACAACCCAGTCGGTGGTGTCCGTAAGACCCAGCTTGGCGGCGGCGCGCGCCAGCACCTGCTTGACCACAGTGACCGGGGGCACGCGCAGCGCGCCTTCTTCCGGGAAGGTGCCGCTCGTCGTGAACACCGTCACCTCGACGAATTCATGCGGGGCCTTGGGACGCGTGCGCAGGTGCTCGACCGCTTTGCCGGCCAGCGAGACCGTCCCGCCGCTCGACAGGACGATGTCGGGCTCGCCGGCAAGCTCCAGCAGCAGCTCGCGATCCGGCGGCATGGCGATGAGGTTGATCAGAAGATCGACGGCGATCGTGTCATTGCCCCAGACCTGATCGATTTCATCGACGGTGAAGGAGAAGACCCGGTCGCTCTGCAACGCGTAGAGGCGCGGGCTCTCGTAGTCTTGCAGGTCGATCTCGGCGTCGAGCTCCACAAGCTCGGTCCGCCCGGCCGCGGCGAGAATCAGGCGGTAGTCGGATGGCGGCTTCAACCCGCCACGCGTCAGAACCTCCCGGCCCGTCACGATCCGGTCGCGGGACGTGACGGGCGCGTCGTTCAAGAAATAGGCCTCGGCAGGGGCCAGTTCGGCAGTCGCGCTCATCGGTCAAATCTCCATTGCCTGGACTCTTGACGCCGTCCGCCATTGGACTAAACTTCGATTCGAGTCCCACTATGGACAGTCTATGGGTGGACTTATCATGCTGTCAAGTCCACGGTGAGATAGGAGGACAATGGCCATGGGAGAAAGCGCTCCCAGTGCCCTAGCGGGCGCTGGGCAAACACGGATTCCTGTTGAATTGCAGGCCTTCTTTCGGATGGCAGAGCGATGGGACCTCTCCACCGACCAGCAGATCACCCTTCTTGGGTCGCCGCCGCGCTCAACATTCTTCAAGTGGAAAAAAGAGGGAGGAGGAGCGGTTCCCCCCGACACCGTCGAACGCCTCTCTCACCTGCTGTCGATCTGGAAAGCGCTGCAAATTCTCTTCACTTCCGACCAGGCCAGCGACGCCTGGATCCATGCACCGAATGACTTCTTCAACGGCGACAGCGCACTGGACGTCATGCTGGGGGGAAGGGTGATCGATATCTATGCTGTTCGGCGGTACCTCGATGCCCAGCGCGGTGGATGACTACCCTATCGTGCGCTTTGCCGCGAACTGCTACCGGCTGATCCCCTCGCGCTTCCCGCCGGTCTCGGTCTATCGCGACCTCGTCGCTCCCGAGCAGGTCGAAGCGCTTGTCGAAGTCGAGAACAAGACCAATCCCCGCCTGCGCCTGCAGGAGCGCCTGATGGCGCGGCGCGAGGGACCCAAGCTCGATTCGGCAATGCTGCAGAATTGGAATCTGGCTCCATTCACCTACGAGAACCCCGAGGGCACGACATTCTTCGCGCCCGAGCGATCTTGCCTCGAGATCGCGGACACGCCCCAAACGGCGTTGGCGGTCTCTATCGCACGGCGGTCGCGCTTCCTGTCACGCACGAAGGAAGCTGCGACCGGTCTCGATATGCGAATGTTGAAGACACCGGTCGATGGCAGGTTCATCGATCTGCGCCAGGTGTCGGCCGAGCTTCCGCAAGAGCAACGCTGGTCACTGGGCGACGCGATCCCCAACGATGTCGACGGTATCCTGTTTCGGCCGGCCGAGCGCCCCACGGCGACGGCCATTGCCGTCCTCAAGGGGCAGGTGCTTGGCCGCTCGATCCAGACAACGCACTATCGCTTTGAGTGGAACGGAGTTCGCATCGAGACGCTCTATGCCTTCGACGAGGCGGGGACTGTCCTGCGCCCAGAGAGTCTGGCGGGAAAGGAAGAGGTCCTTGCAGCGTAGAATCGACATCATCCTGTCCTGGGTAAAGGCCCATTGGCGAGCGTTGCGGCCTCGCCGCTCCAAGCCTGTTCGCGCGCCCACGCAACGGTACGCCCCCCGCCCGCGGATCCGCCTTGCGCATTGGCAAGGGATCGGCTCGGCACCAGCGGGCCATTGGGCCGCCTGTCACCCCTCGACCGAGCGCATCTTCAAGGCCGAGGTGACCTGTCCGCGTGGTCACCGACTCACGCTCAAGGGGCACTCGATCAGCGAGGCCGGTCAGGTCCACCCGAGCGTCGTTTGCAGGCATCCCGGCTGCGACTTCCATGAATTCGTCGTGCTCGAAAACTGGGCGCGGCGGCGAGCGGCACTGCCCACAATGCCTATGAGCTGAGATCGGGGCACCAGCGATCTTGGCCATCAAGCGTCACACCGTCATCGTCGAGGGCACCCTCGCCTTTCGCATGCAGCGGGTGGCTGCCGCGCGAGCGGGGGATCACGGTCGGGATGTCGCAACGCTGCCACTGCTCGCCGCCCGCCTCGCTGGCGGCTTCGCCCGGCCCGCAGACCACGCCACCCTGGTCCCCATCGTTGCGCGAGCGCTCACCGAGCTTGCGTTCGAGGAGTTGGAACCGGTCAAAACGCGCCCGGGCATGGCACGGGCCGTGTTGGCGAGTCTGGCGCGGGTATGGGCCGCGGACATTCGGTTCGAGGGTCCGCGTTATGCGAGCGCCCGTCTGAGCGATCTGGGACACATCGAGGCATATC
>NZ_RZSR01000784.1:0-2879 GCF_004023265.1 Mesorhizobium sp. M1A.F.Ca.IN.020.06.1.1 | reverse complement strand
CGCCTTCGTCGTCGGGCATGCGGATGGCAAGCTCCAGCCGTTGTCCGGGCCCGAGCTGCAGGGCGTCGGGCGCAAAGCGCTGCGGCACCGGATTGCCGTCGAGCGCGATGACGGCGGCCTCGGCGCCGTCGACGCGGAAGCCATAGATGCGCGTGACGTCGGTGATGGCGGCCCGCAGCCGCACCAGCCCGCCGGCCGGCGCGTCATATTGCGGCTGGTCGAGCCAGTTGGCCGTGCGCACCGTGCCATAGGTGCCGCTGCGCGCCGCATCGCGCGGCCGGAACTGCGCGATGAACTGGCCGTCATCGCCGAGGCGCCAGTCGCGCAGATTGAGCGCCACTTCGGCATCGAAGGCAGGATCGTTCGGGTTTTCCACCACGATGACGCCGGTCAGCCCATGGCCCATCTGTTCCAGCGTGTTGCAATGCGGGTGATACCAAGGTGCCGGCGTCTGGCGGCGCGAAGGCGTAGTCGAAATGATCGCCCTGATACACATAGGGCTGGCTCATGAACGGCACGCCGTCCATCTTGTTGGGAACGCGGATGCCATGCCAATGGATGGTCGTCGGGTCGTCGATGCCGTTGACGAGCCGCGCGGCGAATGGCTTGCCTTTCTTCATCCTGATGACCGGCGGCGGGCCGGCCTCGCCATAGGTCAGGACATTCTTCGTTGGCGCGCCGGCCATCAACTGCGCTGCTATGCCTGCCGTCTTCAAGATCAGCGGTTCGGGTTTCGCCGCCGCCCAGCCGGCGAACTTGCCGGCGGTCGAGAGGCCGATGCCGGCCGCGCCGGCCGCCGCGGCGCCCTGCAGGAGTCTGCGGCGTGTGAAGACCGACATTGAGAATCCGGAATGGGTGAGTGGCGGCTTCAGGCTCTACCATCATTCGCGTACATCCCGAAACGGACAGATCGCCGCTCCCGAAAGCCAATCGAATGCCAGGCTGAATGCGGCAGGCCGTGATCCTGATTAATCTCCGACGGCGGCGAAATGTCCGCCGCCGAAATCCTTGAGCACCAGTTTCGGCACGCTCTCGCCGATCCGCCGCGTCGCGCTTGGAATTTCGCGGTCGAGACGGGCAAAGCGTGTCCGGCGCAATGACGGATCGGGAACAGGCACGGCCTCGATCAGCCGCCGCGTATAGGGATGGCGCGGATTGGAGAACACCTGGTCGCGACTGCCGATCTCGACGATCTGGCCGAGATACATGACGGCGACACGATCCGAGACGTTTTCGACCACCGCCATGTCGTGCGAGATGAACAGATAGGCGACGCCGAATTCGCGCTGCAGCTCCTTCAAGAGATCGAGCACGCGCGCTTGCACCGAAACGTCGAGCGCCGAAACGCTCTCGTCGGCGATGATCAGCTTCGGCCTCAGCGCCAGCGCCCGCGCGATGCAGATGCGTTGGCGTTGGCCGCCCGAGAATTCATGCGGATAAAGCTCCATCTGCTCAGACGAGAGACCGACCCGCTCGAACAGCGCTGCCACGCGCTCCCGCCGTTCTTCCTTCGAGCCGATGCCATGGATCAGCAGCGGCTCCGCCACCAGCTCGCCGACGCGCATGCGCGGGTCGAGCGAGGCATAAGGGTCCTGGAAGACCATCTGCACGTCTCGTCGCACCGCCTTGCGCTCGTCGCGCCCGAGGCGGGACAATTCGCGTCCGCCGATCGTCACGCCGCCGCTATAAGGAACGAGGCCGGCCAGCGCCTTGGCGGTGGTCGACTTGCCGCAGCCGGACTCGCCGACCAGCGCCAGCGTCTCGTTCGGCGCGATCGAGAAGCTAATGCCTTCGACGGCATGCACCCTTCGGTTGACGCGGCCGAAGAAGCCACCGCGCAGGTCGAAGCGGACATGCAGGTCTTTCACGACCGCCACCTTGTCTTGCATTGCCGCCACGTCGGACTCGCCGGAAGCCCGGCGCGCGCCGGAGCCGATGCGCGGAACGGCGGCAAGGAGCTCGCGCGTATACGCGGCTTGCGGCCTGGCAAAAATAGCCGATGTCGTCCCCTCTTCGACCATGCGGCCGTTGCGCATGACGATCACCCGATCGGCCATTTCGGCCACGACGCCCATATCGTGGGTGATCAGGATCACGCTGGTGCCGTGCTGGCGCTGCAGGTCGCGCAGCAGTTCCAGCACCTCGCCCTGCACCGTCACGTCGAGCGCCGTCGTCGGCTCGTCGGCGATCAGCACGGCGGGTTCGAGCGCCAGCGCCATCGCGATCATCACCCGCTGGCGCATGCCGCCGGACAGCTCGTGCGGAAATTGTTTCAGCCGGCTTTCGGCCTCGGAGATGCGCACCGCCTTTAGCGCCGCGACCGCGCGCAGCTTGGCCTCCGTGTGGGATACACCGGTATGCGCCTCGATCGACTCGGTGAGCTGCCGGCCGATCGACAGCACCGGATTGAGCGAGGTCATCGGCTCCTGGAAGATCATGGCGATGCGGTCGCCACGAATGTCGCGCATGCGCCGTTCGTCGAGCACCGTCAGCTCGACGGCACTGCCATCCTTATCGCAAAGCCGGATCGTGCCGGCGGCGATGCGGCCGGCCGGCTGCGGCAGCAATTGCATGATTGCCAGCGCGGTCATCGACTTGCCGGAGCCGGACTCGCCGGCGATGCACAGCGTCTCGCCGCGTTTGAGAAACAGCGACAGGCCGGATACCACCTCGCGCTCGCCATCCTCGCCGCGCACGCTGACGCTGAGGCCGGCGATTTCCAGCACCGCCTCGCCGGCCAGCGCTGATGGAACTTCGCGAACGCTTTGCGTCATTGCTCTCCCCGAGCAAGTCGGAGCGCCGGTCCCCACCCGGACCTTTGGTCCGACCTCCCGACGAGGGGGAGGTAGGGCGCTGGCGTTTTACCCTCCCTCTTGTGG
>NZ_RZSR01000783.1:0-2879 GCF_004023265.1 Mesorhizobium sp. M1A.F.Ca.IN.020.06.1.1 | reverse complement strand
GGCGAGCGACAGCGAGGCGGTGTGGAAATTGCCGGTCGACAGCACGAGTGAGTCGTTGGCGAGCACCAGCGGGTTGTCGGCGGACGCGTTGAGCTCGATCTCGACCGTGAGCCGGGCATGGTCGATCGCCTGGATGAGCGCGCCGTGGATCGAGGGCATGCAGCGGATCGACAGCGGATCCTGAAGGGTGGTCGGCGCGGGCGTCCCGTCGCGGGTGAGCAGGTCGCGCAACGCCTTTGCCGCTACCTGCTGGCAGGCGGCCGGCCGCGCCAGATGCAGGCGCGGGTCAAGGATGGTGCGGTTGGCCCCGAACGCTTCCATGGTGAGCGCGCCGGCCTGCTCCTGCTGTTCGAGTGCCGACAGCGCGTCGACGAGCGCCAGCGCGCCGGCGCCGGTAGAAACCGCGGAAGCGTTGATCAGCGACAGACCATCCTTCGGTGCCAGGCTGACTGGCGCAAGCCGCGCCATCATCAGCGCCTTTGCCGAAGGCATGCGCCTGCCCTGATAGTCGGCATCGCCTTCGCCGATCAGCGTGTGGGCTATCGCGGTCATCAGCACCAGGTCGCCGGCGCCGATCGAGCCCAGCGACGGCATCACCGGATGGATGCCGGCGTTGAGCAGATCGACAAGCGCGGTGAGGACATGCGGCGACAGGCCGGAGCCGCCGGCGGAAAGCATGGCGATGCGGGCAAACATTGCGGCGCGCACGAGCTGGGCGGGCAATGGGTTTCCCACCGCAGCTCCGCGTCCGTCGAGAAGCTGGCGCTGGAAGGCACCGGCATCGCCTTCGACAGCCGTGCCGAGATTGGCGCCCAGCCCGGTGTTCAGCCCATAGATCTGCTGGCCGCCGGCAGCGGCGTCATCGAGGACCTGGCGGGCCTTGCCGAGTTTCTCGATGACCGCCGGCGTGATCTCGACCTTGCCTGCACTGCGCGCTACGGCGGCCACGTCCTCGATGCTGACGCCGGCGCCGGTGAGAACGAGCGGGGTCATGCGAAACGCAGCCTCTGGCCGATGCCTTGTTCCGCGGCTTTGGCCAGCATCGCCTTGCCGAGCGCGATGTCGGAGAGCGACAGACCCCGATGCCAGAACAGGATCGTCTCGCCGTCGCTTTGCCGGCCCGCTTTGTGCCCGGCAGCGATCTGGCCGAGCTCGGCATGCAGCGTCGCCTCGCTCAGCCGTCCCGTCTCGACATGGGCGCGCAGCGAGCCGAACTTGCCGCCCTTGCACTGACCCCAGTCGTCGACGACGATCTTTTGCATGATGTCGGTAAGCGAAAGCTCCACCGCGCTCATCGTGCCATAGGGCACGACCAGCGCGCCGCGCTTGATCCAGGCGGTCTTGAGCAGGGGTTGCGGTTCCGGTAGCCGCGAGGCTTCGACAACGATGTCGGCGCCTTCCACGCAGCTCTTCCAGTCGGCAACGGCGACAACCGGCTTGCCGAGGTCGGCGGCAAGCTTCGCGGCGAAAGCGTCGCGGCTTTCGGGGCGGCGCGAATGGACGCGGATCTCGTCGAAGTCGAACAGGTGATCGAGCAGTCGCACGTTCCAGTAGGCGGTGCCGCGCGCGCCGATGTGACCGAGCGCCCTGGATGATTTCTTCGCCAGATGCTTGGCGCCGATGGCGGTGACCGCGCCGGTGCGCATATCGGTGATGACGGTGGCGTCGAGGATGGCGCGTGGCGCGCCGGTGCGCGGGTCGAACAGGTTGAGTATGCCGAATTCGGACGGCAGGGCGTGCAGGTAGTTGTCGACATAATCGCCGACGATCTTGACGCCGGCCGCATCGAGCGGCGCCACATAGCCGCGCAGCACGTTGAAATGACCGCGGAAGGACGGATCCGGCTCAAGATGGACGCGCGGCTCGATCACCGTCTGGCCCTTGCCCTGGGCGACGAGCCCGGCCTCGACGGCGCCGATGATCTCGGCATCGCTCAGGCCAAGGGCTTCAATGTCGAGAGCATTGAGGTAGTCGATATAGATCGGCTTCATGCATTTCCCTCGTCCGGCCCGCGCTCATCCATAACAGGCGGCGGGGCGACACGAAAGTTTGTTGGATAAGCTCTGGACTGGTTCAGCCTTATGCTGTTCAACCGGCGCGTCATGACCAGCATCCCCGACAATGAGGCCGTATCCCAGCTCGTGCCGACGGCGGCGCGCCAGGCGCGGCGCGTCGCGCTGATCGTTGCCGTCGCCTTTTTCATGCAGTTGCTGGATTCGACGATCATCTCGACGTCGCTGCCGCAGATGGGGCAGTCTTTCGGCGTGCCGGCAGTGGCGATGAGCATCGGGATCACCGCTTACATGTTGACCATGGCGGTGTTCGTGCCGTTGTCGGCCTGGCTTGCCGACCGGTTTGGCGCGCGCAACATTTTCCTCGTCGCGATCGGGCTGTTCACGCTGGCGTCGATCGCCTGCGGCTACTCACAGAGCCTGACGCAATTCGTTGCCGCCCGCATCGTTCAGGGCCTCGGCAGCGCCTTGATGACGCCGGTCGGCCGCATCCTGGTGCTGCGCAACGCCGCCAAGTCCGAATTGCTTGCCGCCACGGCGCTGATCACCTGGCCGGCCTTGTTCGCGCCGGTGATCGGGCCGATGCTCGGCGGCTTCATCACCACCTATCTGTCCTGGCACTGGAACTTCTTCATCAACGTTCCGCTCGGCCTCGCCGGGCTGCTGCTTGTCGCGCGCTTCGTTCCGGGCGATCGCGAATCCGAGACCAGGCCGCTCGACTGGCCGGGATTCTTCCTCACCGCGCTCGGCCTCGCCGCGATGCTCTATGGGCTGGAACGGCTTGCGCATCCCGAGGATGGCATGCTGCCGACAGTGGGCCTGGTTGCCGCCGGCGTCGCCGTCGGCTGGTTCGCCGTGCGGCACTTG
>NZ_RZSR01000782.1:0-2885 GCF_004023265.1 Mesorhizobium sp. M1A.F.Ca.IN.020.06.1.1 | reverse complement strand
GCCAATTTCGGCGTCGGCTTCAGCCATATCGATGTCGCGGCAGCCCGCGACCGCGACATCGTGGTGACCAACACGCCTGGCGTGCTGACGGATTGCACCGCCGACCTTGCGCTTAGCCTGATGCTGGCCGTCGCGCGCCGCACCGGCGAAGGCGAGCGGCAGCTGCGAGCCGGAGAGTGGCGAGGCTGGTCGCCGACCCACATGGCCGGGGCAAAAGTGTCGGGCAAGACCTTGGGTATTGTCGGCATGGGGCGCATCGGCAAAGCGACGGCCAGACGCGCGCATTTCGGCTTCGGCATGAAGATCGTATTCTTCAACCGGTCGCCGGTCGATGATGACGAGACGCGCGCTATGGGCGCGGAGCAGTTGCCGACTTTGGACGATGTGCTTACGGCATCCGATTTCGTCTCGCTGCACTGTCCGGGCGGCGTGGAAAACCGCCATCTCATCGATGCTCGAAGCCTGGGGTTGATGAAACGCGGCGCCTTCCTGATCAACACCGCGCGCGGCGACGTCGCCGACCAGGATGCCCTGATCGGTGCACTGCAACGGCGCGAGATCGCAGGTGCAGGTCTCGACGTCTTTGCCGACGAGCCCGCCGTTCCGGAAGCGCTGAAGCAGTTGGAGAACGTCGTGCTGTTGCCGCATCTCGGCAGCGCGACCGAGGAAACGCGGGTGGCGATGGGCATGAAGGTGGTGGAGAACCTGACCGCCTTCTTCGAAGGCCGCCCCGTCCCCGATCGGGTCGCCTGACAGCCGGCGCCGCCCTCCATTCAAGGCGCTGCTGCAGTTGCAATCGATGCAGCCGAGGAAAGCGGTTTGGAACAGAGCAGACGCATCAAATTTCGCGAGGACGAGCGCAGCCTCCTGTTGCGCCTGCTGCTTCAGGTCGCAAGCGCTCGTGAGCCCGAGGTCGCCGCCGTACTGAGCGGGCGTCGGTCGCTTGTCTCGCTTGCCGCGGAACAACGCATCCCGGCGCTTCAGGCGAGCGGCGTGTGGTTCCAGTTGTTGACGATTGCCGACGAGTTGCTTGCCATGCGGGCGCGGCGCGAACTCGAACAAGGCGCGGGCGCCGACGAGGTGACCGGGTCCTTCGCCAGTGTGGTCGCGCAGATGGCGGCGAACGGCCGCTCGGCGGGGGAAGTCCAGGCCACGCTCGATGAGCTATGTGTCGGGCCGACCATGACCGCGCACCCCACGGAGGCCAAGCGCGTCACGGTGCTGGAGATCCATCGCCGCATCTATCGCAAGTTGACCGAGCTCGACCAGCCGCGCTGGGCGCCGCGCGAACGCGACCTGTTGGTCGCCGATCTGGAAAGCGAGATCGAGCTTCTGTGGATGACGGGCGAGCTGCGACTTGAGCGCCCGACGGTCGAGGGCGAAATCGCCTGGGGCCTGCACTTCTTTCGCGAAGTCATCTTCGAGGCAACGCCGCAGCTCTACGGCAAGCTTCAAGGCGCGTTCGAGCGTCACTATCCGGGAGAGCCGATCAGAATCCCCTCCTTCATGCGCTATGCCTCGTGGATCGGCGGCGACCGCGACGGCAATCCAAATGTGACGGCCGCAGTCACCGCTCATGCCCTGGCCGAATACCGCAATACCGCCATAAGCTGGTATCTGACGCAGGTGCAGCGGCTGGTGACGGTGCTCAGCGCCAGCTCCAACGTCATCGACCTGCCGCCGAGCTTCAAGCCGGTGCTGCAAGCCGCGCTTGACAAAAGCGGGCAGGCGCAAGCGATTGCCGCCCGCAACCCCGATGAACCGCTTCGCCAATTCGCTTCGGCCATGCTTGCCCGGCTGGCGGCGACGCGCGACGGCGGCACGGCGGCATATCTCTCGGCGGAGGCGTTTCGTGCCGATCTCAACGCACTGTCTTCCGTTCTCGAAGCGATCGGTGGGCGCGCGGTCGCCAGGCGCTTCGTCCAGCCTCTCATCTCGCAAGCCGGAAGCTTCGGCTTCCGTACGGTCTCGCTCGACATCCGGCAGAACTCCACGGTCGTCAACCGGGCGCTGGCCGAGCTGCTTGCGCTGATAGATCCCGCGGACCCGGTCGCACCCGGCACGCCGCGATGGTCGGCGCACCTCCGCTCAAGCCTCAGCCAGGGCGAGCAACCGGAGATCGACGCAGGCCGGCTCTCGCCTGAGGCGGCCGAACTGCTTTCGACATTCTCTGTCATCGCCAGGCACAATTCGGGCGCGGATACCGACACCGTTGGCTCGTTCGTGCTAAGCATGACCCGCTCGGCCGACGACCTGCTCGCGGTCTATCTGCTGGCGCAATATTGCGGACTTTCGACCGCCCCTGGTAGTAGCGGCACGATCAGGCTGCGCATCGTGCCATTGTTCGAGACCATCGCCGATCTGCAGGCCGCTCCTGCCGTCCTGAATAATTTGCTCGGTGTTTCGCTGGTGCGGCGGACTGTGCGCGATTTTGGCGCGCGCCAGGAAATCATGCTTGGCTATTCGGATTCCAACAAGGACGGCGGCTTCCTCGCCTCCAATTGGGAACTGGCGAAAGCACAAAAGCGCCTTGCCGCGATCGGGCGCAAGCACAAGGTCAGGATCAGTTTCTTTCACGGTCGCGGCGGCTCCGTCAGCCGTGGCGGCGCGCCGACCGGCCGGGCGATCGCGGCGCAGCCGGCGGGCACTGTCGCCGGCAGGATGCGGGTAACCGAGCAGGGCGAGGTCGTTTCTTCGAAATTCGCCAATCGCGGCACCGGCCTCAACCAGCTCGAGGTTCTCGCCGCCGGCGTTCTGGCCCACAGTGTCGGATCGCCCGCTGATGTCGGGCCGAAGGAAACGCCGGAGTTCGACGAAGCGCTCGAGGCTCTGGCGGGCATGTCGCAGGCATCCTATGCCCGGTTGATGGCCGAGCCCGGCTTCCT
>NZ_RZSR01000077.1:0-10910 GCF_004023265.1 Mesorhizobium sp. M1A.F.Ca.IN.020.06.1.1 | reverse complement strand
GTTCCGCCCACGCCGATGATGGCAATTGTGTCTCCAGCGAGAAGCTTGTCGAGTTCGCCGAGGTTGGCCCGTGCCGAATTCATGTCCTCGAACGGAAAGGGGCATTCTTGGCTGGATTGGGCGATGGCCGCGAACGGCGTGACTTTGAAGTTGGGGTACTTCGCCTCCGCCGGCCCGGAAACGTAGAAGATGTATTCGGTGAACTTCTCGTGGAGGGTTCTATAGTCGCGATTGCTGCCGTTCGCGTCGTGCGGCTTCCATGACCAGTAGAACGACGACACCTTGCCATCGAACAGCGGCGTCGCGTTCACGTCCCTTCCTCCAAACAGAATGCGGCCCTTGTCGTCGTAGGGCTGTCCACCGACGAAGAACATCTGATGGTTGGTCGGTAGGGTACGCACATTGCCGTTCTCGTCGAGATTTAGAACGTCGACCATCAATCCGGTGTGCGGATCTCCGGCAGCATCGAGATACGGGACGGGGGCGACCAAATAGTGGCCACGCCGGTAGAGGGCATATCCCTCGTCGAGAAGACGCTGGATGCTCCCGTCAATCGACGGGGGAAGCTTTTCCATCAGATTTGCAACCCCCGCCTACGACTGTCCGGTGCCAGTAACGGTAAAGTCCATGCCTTCGACGACCTCGATTGAACTGCCCGGCTTAAGTTTGCCCGAGGCATTGCCGTGGCCGCGATCGTAGGAAATGCGGTAGCCGTCGGCAGGATTCGCTTCGCTCCCGAAGGCGATCTCCACCAACTGGTCGAAAGAGATCTTGCCCTTGGGAACGACGCGGGCAACGTCGTTAACGACGATGTTGACCGTCTTCGGCTCCTTGTCCTTCTTGTCGTTGGATTGTTCGGTCATGCGTTTTTCTCCATTAGTCAGGCGGCAGTTGCCTAGCCCTTCGGCGGAAAGGGATCATTGCCGTACGAATTTGAGTCTCGAATGCGGCCGTCCGGGCGGTGAATGATGACTTCGCCGCGTTCGCGGATAGCGGTGCTGCGCGCCGCATCGGCGGCACTCGACTGGGTGCGGTGCGTCGAGCCGACGCGATTTACGCCTTCCCGCCTGGTCGCCCAACCATCACCATACGGCACAACGTGGATCCTTTTCGACATGGTCTTCTCCTTGATGCCCACCGAGTCGGTTCTCGGTATGGGGGAAATATGGGGTCCGGATAGAAAGATGTCAATACTCACAACGTGATGTGATCATCAATCACATTTTGTGTTTGTTATTGACATCGGCCTGTGTCCAGAACAATCATGGAACAATGGCTCAACCACATCCCATAAACATCGCCTTCGGACGCGCGGTGGCGAAACGGCGCGAGGAATTGGACATGACCCAAACCGAACTCTCCGGCCTCACAGGCTTGTCGCGCGCGTCCATCGCCAGCATCGAGAAGGGCCGCCAGAACGTGCTCCTGCATCACGTTTACGATCTCGCGCAGGCGTTGCGTTTTCGGCACGTCGGCGACCTCTTGCCTGCGCGACCAGCTCCGCCGCGAAGCGAGCTCGAGGTTCGCATTTCGGGCGGCAGGTTGTCCGACAGTGACGCGGCACGTGTACTGGAGGTGATCGACCGCTGGCTGCCAGCGGATGAGACCGCTTCACGCTCATGAGAAAGGCGAATCCTGCCGGCGCCCGCAACCTGGCGCGATCGGTTCTGGCCGAGTCTGGAGTGCGGTCTCCACCAGTGCCTGTGGAGCGGTTGATCAAGGCGCGGGGCATCACTCTCCAGTTTGCCCCGTTGGGCGACGATCTATCTGGAATGGCATACATTCGCGATGGGCTAAGGATCATCGGCGTTAACGCGCTGCACCATCCCAATCGGCAGCGCTTCTCCGCCGCACACGAACTCGCCCATCATTTGCTTCATGCCGAGGTTATCTCGGAGGCGGTACACGTGGACCGCATCCTGCACCGCGACAGGATTTCGGCCGAGGGCACCGATCCTTTGGAGGTGGAGGCCAACGCGTTCGCGGCGGAGCTCCTCATGCCGGAAGCGTTCCTGGCCGATGCTATCGGCGAGGAAGGCCTCGATTTGGATGATGATGCTGCGGTCGACGCACTCGCGCGCAGGTTTAAGGTGAGCGCCTCTGCCGTGAGGAATCGATTGAGCTACTCCTGGTAGCGGGGTGGTCGTTTGGGATACGTCTTCTTTGATACCGAGACGACCGGGCTCTCTCCGGCGTTCGATCAGATTCTGCACTTTGCCGCCATCCACACAGACCATGAACTGAAGGAACTCGACAGATTCGAGGTCAGGTCACGGCTGCAGCCGCATGTAGTGCCGCATCCTGCTGCTATGCTTACGAACCGCTTACCAATCGAACTGCTCGTTGATCGCGGACTACCCACGCATAGCGAGATGGTGGCTGAGGTGAGACACAAATTGCTCGCCTGGTCCCCCGCAGTCTTCGCCGGCTTCAACTCGATTGGCTTCGACGAGGAGATGCTGCGCAACGCCCTCTTTCAGACCCTTTTCCATCCATACCTGACAAGCGGGACAGGCTGCGGCAGGGCTGACGCGTATGGCTTGGTCCAGACTGCTTGCGCTCTAAGCTCCGGATGTCTGGCAGTTCCGCTCAAGGTCGACGGGCGACGCGACTTCAGGCTGGCCTCGCTCCTGGACGCGAACGGCCTCGGCTCGGAGGATGCCCACGATGCAATGTCGGATGTCCTTGGGACAGTCGCACTATGCCGCATGGTCAAAGATCGATCGCCTGACGCTTGGCAGCGATTCGTCCGACTTTCGAACAGGGCAGCCGTTGCCGAAATCGTCGACGAGGAGGAGGGTTTCGTGCTGACGGAATTCTACGGCGGCGAAGCTTACCACCGTGCGGTCGTCTGCATCGGAGTGAGCCCGGACAACCGTCACGGAAGGTTCTGCATCGACCTGGATCACGATCCAGACGGCTGGGATCGGATGTCGGATGATGAGGTTCGAGCCGAGGTTTCACGTAAGGGGACGCCGCTACGACGGCTGCGAGTGAATGGTGCTCCAACGCTGACACCGCTCGAAGAGGCGGACGACCTGATGCCGGGGATCGATGTGGAGACTGCCCGCGAAGTGGCTCGCCGCTACCGCGCCGCCGGTGAGATCGGCGCAAGGCTGATCCGTATCTACACAGATAACTGGAGGGTCACTGAACCGTCACTATATCCGGAGGCTTGTCTCTACTCTGGCGGGCTCATCAACGACGAGGATAGCCGGCTCTGCGACGAGTTCCATGATGCACCATGGAAGGAGCGCACCGCCATTGCTGCCCGCCTCACGGATCCGCGGCTTCGGTCGCTGGCCACTCGGCTCGTGTATTCGGAACATCGTTCGTTGCTGTCTAAGGAGGATCAGGCCAGCGCTGATCGTGCGCTTGCCGAGCGGCTGCTATATGCCGATGGGGGACCGCTCACACTGGGCGCCGCGCTCGATGCGTTGGAGGTGTTGATTGCAAACACTGACCCAGGATCGTTGGCGCTGCTTTCTATGTATCGGACCTATCTTTTGGACCGGATTGCGCGTGCAAAGTCTTTCTGTAAAGGTGGCTGAGCCAGTCATCGCTGACCAAGTCAGTTGATAAACGAACGGCGGGTCTCGGGAACTCAGAATTGCCAGAGCGCCTATTTTGCGAGGTTCGGACAGCGTTGCCGGCATCGACCAGTGATCCATGGCCTTAACGATTTCCCCGGTCATCTTCTTGGCATCCCCCGAGTAGCATCACAGGGCCATACTTGTAGCCCCTGCAACGATCGACAAGGGCTCTGCGCGTCGCGGACCATGATGACCACCCGCTCATCCGCTTCGCATGCGCGCCGCTGAAAGCCGCGGCGCAAGATTATCGAGGCATCGCCGAGACCGGCGTCGGCATGCTTTTTCTCGCGGCTAAGTGAATACCCCAAAGCGCCTACGCGGAGCCCGGAGATCAGACGACTCGAGGCTAAATTGATCATGCGCGGCTCCGCATAGAACCTTGCCATTGAGCGAGTACCCTCGGTTGGGAAAAGGGCTCTGCGATCTATCGGCGAAGTCTCTATAAATGACCCCGCTGCAACGAAACGGCAAATGATCGGCTTTCGGCGGAACGTGATTGCCATCATTCGCCGGCGATGTCCGCTTCCAGAGGGAGCCAAGTCTGCCTGCATGGCAAGATGGAGGCGCTTTCCTGACCAAACGTTTCGGGCACGCAGCATTCCTCCCCTTTCAGAATAACGGCTCGATAATCTGCCGTTCGGGTGCCAGTGAAGGATACTTTGAAATCCTTGTTGCCGTCGGGCATGTTGCGTCTAGGACGTGGAGGTAGAGGTGAGCGCATGCCTGAGATTTGGGAATTACAGGACAAGCCCGCATACGGCGGAACGATAGTGGATGCGGGTGTTCATCCTGAGGATGGATCGTCCTTGGTGATTGAGCTTACTCCAGACGAGGGAACCCAATATCTGAGCTATTACCTCAGCGGAGAGGCGTTCAAGCGGGGCAAGGCCTCAGGCGTCAATTTCACCGACAATCACTGGCCTCTTCTGATTGCCGAGTACGATTTCCCCACGCGTTCGCTTACCACCTACCCGATATGGCTCCGATCCAATCAGAGCAATTTCACCAAGACGAAATACGTATTAAACGCATATCTTTCGAGGACCACCCGCCGATGGATTTTCAGGCCGGCTTCGGAATGTTCTTCGACCTGCCCACCGGGTTCCACCGCAAGCCGTTCGAAGGCTTCGGTGTCGATCCCCGGATACGGTACATTATAAGTGCATTCGACGAAGTGAAGGGTGCCGCCGGGCTTACCATCTGCAATGACGACGAGATCTCGATCGACGGTGATGAGATCCGGCTGCCGGAGCATATCTACCACGACGTACGGCTGGACATTAATCGTGCTCATGACGCAGCGGTGAAATTCGCGAACGGAGAGAAGTTGAGTTACCTCCGCAACCGCCTCCTGCCATCCGTCGTGCCGGATTTCGAACCCGATGATTTCGAGCGATCAGCCTTAGACCTGAAAGACATGGTGTGGTCCGCCCTCGCGAAGAGAGGCACTCCACGCTCCCGCAACTCCAACACTGCTGCAGCCGTCCGAACGGTGATCCGTCAGGTCGACAAGATCGCCAAGGACGACCCGGTGCAGCTGTTTGAGTTGAGCGAGAAGATCGAGCTCGTCTCACTGCAAGTCCTTATCGAGGACATGTCCAAGGAACTTCTCAAACGAAGAAAGGAGGGATTTTGGCAGGAGTATTTCGTACAGAACCCCTTCGTGCTGAAGATGCTCTTCGGCCTGCCTGTGATTATCTACACGGACCAGGCATCGGTCGGAGGCATGGGCCTCAAGCGTTCCGGCGAGAAATATGCGGACTACCTCCTGGAGGCGGGTATGCTAGGCAATTTGGGTATCGTTGAGATCAAAACGACCGAAACCCCGTTGTTGACGAAAGACCCTTACCGCGCGCCGACACTTTATGGCCCATCCACTGACTTGTCGGGTGGAGTGAATCAGCTGCTCGACCAGAAACTCAGGCTGATCAAGGGTATCGCGGCAAAGAAAGAAGAAGACGACCAGCCCCACATTCAGGCCTGGTCGGTTCCCTGCATCTTGATCATCGGTAGGCTGCCGGAAACGCACGACTTGAAGAGGTCGTTCGAGATCTACCGCGGAAGCCAACGAGATGTGCTGGTCGTCACGTTCGACGAACTTTTGGCCAAGCTAAAAGGATTGCACGAATTCCTGTCGACTAAACCGGACGAGCCGGAGGAGGACCTCTCGGACCAATTCGCTGATCTGTTATGATAAAGACAGGCCTGGATGAGCTTCTGTCGTTCGCGGTAAGTCATTCCCTACTTTCACGATCCACTTGAGCCGTCATTGCAAGGGCGAATACCAGCCGGGGGGTTTGGCATGAAGCGACCTTTTATTTCGTTGAGGATCGATCAGCTTGAGACGATGCTAGATAAGGCCACAGCGAATGGGGACAGTAAGACTATCAAAGCCATCGCGAGTGAGGCGGGCGTAAGGACCACAGCTCGAGCCGGGAAGCTCCTGGTACGCGCTAAATCTGCACTGGATGTCAAGCAGGCGGACCTTTTCGAACAAGTCCCTCGAGCCTCCAACAAACCGGCCCGCGTTGCGCACACAAAGTTCAAGGCGAAGCTAGACAATCGCAAGCCTACCGAGGAGCAAGAAAAGGCAATCAACGCTTTCCTGTCTGGCGGTTCTCTCCGCATTAATGCCTATGCAGGCACTGGGAAGACATCAACCTTACAGTTCCTTGCTCACGGGACTCGCAGTCGCGGCCAATACATTGCTTTCAACAAGGCGATTGTCGGGGATGCTCGTGAGAAATTTCCGCCTACAATAGATTGCTCCACCACCCACAGCCTGGCGCTCAAGTCTCTGCACTCTGATTACAAGAAAACGAAGGATAAGTTTGCCGGAAAAGTCAGTGCGAAGCAGCTTGCGGAGATTCTTGAGCTCAAGAAGGCTTGGCGTGTTGACCGCGAACACTCCCTCCAACCAGTGTCTCAGGCTTATCTGATTCAGCAGACAGTCAGACGTTTTGCGCAAAGCGGCGACCATGAAATTTCTGACGCGCACGTGCCACGTCACGGATCGCTACTTGCGGCCACTGACGAGACCTTGAAGGCGGTAAACGAGTTTGCGCGCACTAACGCCAAGCACCTATGGGGACGTATGTGCGACGCAAACGACGTGATCCCGCTGGGTTTTGACGGGTTCCTTAAGCTCTGGGGCTGTCAAAGCCGCAGATCGCAGCCGATTACATTCTTCTTGATGAGGCGCAGGACACCAATCCCGTCGTACTCGACGTGCTGAGGAGGCAAAATGCTCAGCTTGTCTATGTTGGGGACCGCTACCAGCAGATTTACGAGTGGCGTGGCGCGATCAATGCGATGGAAGCAATCGAGACCGATAGCACCGTGAGCTTAACACGATCGTTTCGATTTGGTCGGGAGATCGCCGACGAGGCGTCCCGCATTCTGAGGCGGCTCGGCGAGGACGTGCCGCTGACCGGCAACCCCGCTTTGTCAAGCAGGGTCGGGACGTGCAAACCTAATGCCATTCTCGCGAGAACGAATGCGAACGTCATGACCGCGCTAATTCAATGCCTTGATGAAGGTCGGAAGCCACACCTCGTTGGCGACAACAAGGACCTCAAGGAGCTGCTGTGGGGAGTGCGGGACCTGAAGGAGGGGCGTCCAACCGACGTCGCCGACTTCTTCGGATTCACCAGTTGGGAGTCCGTGGTCGACTTCGCCAAGACCACCGAGGGCGAGCACTTGACCACGTTCGTCAACCTGGTGCAGAGCAAGGGCGAAAAGCGGCTCCTTTGGGCTATCAACCAATCCGTCAGCGAGGAGCAGGCTGAGGTCGTCATCTCGACAGCACACAAGGCCAAGGGGCGGGAATGGAAGAATGTTCGACTGATGGACGACTTCATGAAAAGCCGAGAGGTGCGGACTCCCGCGGAAAGGGCCGAACGAGAGCGGGAGGACGCTGCGGAACTTAGGCTGTTCTATGTCGCCGTGACACGCGCCAAGGAGGCGATCGAGATTCCCGTCATGAGCGGCAAAGGTGAGCCACCGCGAGCTTCGGCAATTTCATCAAGGCCCGTGGCGCGGGCGTTACCCAAGACTGTTGTCGCGCAACCGGTCGACTGGCAAGAGCCGGTTAAGCAAAGCAGCCGGATCCAACCGCCCCCTGACCCACAGAAACCGGCGAAGCGTGGCTTCTTTTCCCGTCTATTTGGCGGGTAAGGAAGGGAGCCGGTGGGATACGCCCGACACTTCCGAGTGAATAAACCATCCCACCTGCTCGCTTGAATGTCCGGTCGTGGGATGCGGCACCCGCCCCTTCAACGAGCGATATATGCGAAGCTGCCGTTCACCCCGTTGAAACGTGAGTCGCCATCGAGTCAGGAAGTTGCTTCTATTCGATGAGAATGCCTCTCAGTGCGAACTGGATATTTCACACCCTGAATTTTCTGCCGCGCGCCGAAGTTCATTCCTCCACTAAAGCGCGAAGCGCCGATCGGATGCGCGGCCGAAGTGCGTTTATAAACGCGTTCGTCCGCTCCTGAAGCCAGTTGAGCGCCCGTGCGCGGTCTTCTGGATTCTCTAGGTCCCGCACGGTGAAGTCCTGCGCAATAATCGGCCTATCGCCCTCAAAATCGATAGTCACCCCTGGGCCCAATTCCGCAGCCAGTTCTTCCGCCTGAGGGGCCAGCGCTTTAGACGCCCGCTCGCCCACCGAGTTGCGGTTAGAAGAAAGGTCCAGGCCGACGCGGTTGGTGCGCACATCACGGTAAACTGTCAACCAACTTGAGCCACCAGGAGCTCCGAACTTGAAGACGATATGGCCGCCAAGGGCAGGTGGAGGCCGCATCTGATCCGGATCGTCGAGATGGAGTCCCGCCAGGAAATCTTGCCAGAAGCTCTGCCTGATGGCGTTGCGCCGCTCCCGCCCGGCTCGTCTTTCCGGTGACTCGATGGAACCGGAGGATTCCTCTTCTTCGTCCTCAGACAGAGCGAGGCCATCCGGAAGCGCGATAACGCTCCTCACAATTGTCTGCGTCTTCGCAAGAACACGCGGCACGACGATCCGCGCCCCGTCTGCCAGTTGGTAGATCGGCATTTCGACGAGGCCCAATGTAAAATGAAGACCGGAATGGCCTTGCAGATACTCCGTGATCGTCTCGACCCCGACGCGAATACCATCACCAACAATCAGAAGCAGGAACCGCCCTCTCCTCAGGTTCACTGTCAGCGCGTCATTGAAGCTGATCTCGTCCACATCGTTCCCTGCTGCCCGAACCAGATCGAGGAGGACATTTCCTTCTCTGCCAACTCGTCGGCTGGCCTCGCGCTGCAAGTCGGATGAGGTCCACAGCGCTAGTTCCTTCGCATAGTCGAGAATCTGCCCAACTACCTCCCGCCTGCCTTCTGGATTGCGCCAAAGCTTGCATTCCGCGAGTACTGGCAGGCCTGTAGGCGTCACCATGAAGTTGTCGATTGGACCAGCCGGCGTCGAAAGCTCTCGGCAAATCGGTACCGGGTTAGCGAATAGCGGATCGATCTCGGCGATGGGCAGGCAAGATGGAAAGCGGTGAATGAGATCCTGGATCGCCGCCTCGGTCATGCCATGTCCGCCTCCGCCAAGCTCAAGGAGCCTTGCAGTCACTACCGAAGCTCCGTCGCCGGAGATAACCAGAGGCGTTGAATGCTGCCTCGCCATGTGTCATTCCTCCTGTTTAGACTGCGGCTGAACCGCATTCGCCCAGCGACCCGATTGCCTCGCGGGGCAACAATTTCTTCTCCAAGCACCGCTAGCCGCACGGATTGAGTAGTTCTGTCGCGACCGCGCCGATCTCTGTCCCTATGTTCGCGCGCGCTTTGGCCCACAGCCTTCGCAAAAGTGGCTCAGGGACCATACCGTCGAACCTCGCTGTCTCGAGGTTCTCGACGAACTCGGAAATGGACTGAATATCTGGTGGGCGTTCAGCTACCTGGCGAAGGACCGCCTCAGCTTCTTCAGGTGTAGTCTCCAGAACCGTCACACCGATGTCGTGCACCACGCATTCAAGGCCCGCCGAAACCAATGTGAAGGCGAGAACGGCATTGGCTTCAGTACCTCTCCAGGTCAGGACGTGCGTATCCTTCCCTGCCGGCAGGAATCTGGTTTGCCGCAGTCCGAGCCACAGAAAGGCCTCCCTACCCTGCCGCAGGAAGTCGGCGGCTGCCGCATCCAGATAAGCGGGAATGCTATCGCCTTCGAGGACCGCTCGCATTTCGGCCGAGAGCCTGTCGTGCACAGGTTCGCTCATCACGTTGTCGAACTGAGGAATCTTTCCGGACCGATGCCGCTCGACCTCGAGCACCTTGCTGCGGTCGTCCACCGTAGCGATACGCCAGCGCTGCCCAGCGAACGCAATCACCACTCCGACGGCGACCGGATTCGAGATAGGGATAGCGCCAAGCGTCCGCCCGCCGCAGACGATCCGCCACTCCTCGTCCGTCGAGAACACGGCGTAGAAGTCGCGGCCAGCCGTAAGTCGCTCCCCGATTTCGCCGAGCATGACGGTTCCATCCGGCGCCTGCTCCAGCAGCCGATTGTCCGCCGAGGCCATGCCGCGCAGCAGCTCGATGTAATCGCCCTTTCCCAAAACGGAAAGCGGACCACCCGAGCATATCGTTTCGAAAAGGCGATCAGCACGCAGCCCGCCCTCCTGTGCGATCACGGAGAGCGTCTGGTGAAGCGCGACGGTCGCAACGGCGTCGACGACGGAAGGTGGCTCGACGAACTTCGCGACGAGCAGGCGCACGGCGGCAACTGCACGCACCGTCTCAAGCCTGAGATGATCGAGTGCGTCGGAATCCTGTCCGAGATTTCGCTCTCGCACATAGATGCGAAGGATCGCAGGAACGCCGCGCCGCCGGCCGCTGCGTCCCAGACGTTGGCGAAGCGACGCGAGGGATCGCGGCGCCCCGACCTGGGCCACGGACTTGATCGATCCGATATCGATACCGAGCTCCAAAGTGGTCGTCGCGACCGCTGTCGTGGGCAGGTTGGCCTGCTTCAGCCTGTCTTCGAGTTCCTCCCGCAATTCCTTCGAGAGACTGCCATGATGGGGAAAGAACTCGTTGGGGACACCGCCATTCTCGGATCGCGTCCGCAGCCTGTCCGCCAAGGCTTCGACGCGCCTGCGTGACCCGGCGAATACAAGGTTGTTCGCCCCGCGAAGCGTAGCGAACATATGGTCGGCGATGAAGTCGAGCGCGACTGGCTTCTCCTCCGCCTCCAGTCCGTCGATTTCTTCGGCGTCTTCGCCATCCGCGTACGCTCGCACCTGAAGCCTTAGCTCAGGCGAGTCGGCCGAGGACTCCACGATCGAAACGGAC
>NZ_RZSR01000781.1:0-2892 GCF_004023265.1 Mesorhizobium sp. M1A.F.Ca.IN.020.06.1.1 | reverse complement strand
CCCGGTGGCTGAGAATTGCGGCCTGATCGTGCAGCTCGGCCTGTTCGCCATGCAGCAGGCGGCCGAGGATCTGGCGGCCTGGCAGAAGCAGATCGGCGACGCGCCGCTGTCGGTTTCGGTCAACCTCTCCAGCCGGCAGCTCATCCGCCGCGACCTGGTCAGCGACGTGCGCTCCGTCATTGCGCGGGCCAACTTGAAGCCGCGCTGCTTCCGGCTCGAACTCACCGAATCGCTGGTGATGGACAATCCCGAGCAGACCGCGCATGTGCTGACCAAGCTCAAGCAGCTCGGCATCGGACTGTCGCTCGACGATTTCGGCACCGGCTATTCATCGCTCTCCTACCTGACGCGCTTCCCCTTCGACACGATCAAGATCGACAAGAGCTTCGTCGACGACGCAACGCCGAAACGTGCGGTGCTGCTCAAGTCCATGGTCAACATGGCCCATGAGCTTGGCCTGTCGGTCGTCGCCGAAGGCATCTCAGACGAGAGCGACGCGCTGGAGCTGCGCCAGATGGGCTGCGAGTATGTCCAGAGCTTCATGTTCGGCGCGCCGATACCCGGCGAACTGGTGCTGAAGACGCTGAGGGAGCAGTACCCGCTCACACAGGCTTAGAGGGCGTTGCTTCGGCGCTTACGAACTGCGGCGACCTTCCAACTTCGTTATCACCCTAAACGCTCAGAGCGCCGCCATTCCTCGGAGGTGATGACGAAGCCAAGGCGGGGTTCGACCAATCCCGCAGGTCGGCAAAGGCGTTTAAGCGTGCCCCGCGGCGGCGCTCAAATGGGCGAGATCGATACCGATCGAGGCAAGGATGCGATCGTATTTGCGCTCGATGTCGGCGTCGAACAGCAGCTCCGGCGTGGCCGGGCAGGTGAGCCAGCCATTCTCGGCGATCTCGCTTTCGAGCTGGCCGGCGCCCCAGCCAGAATAGCCGAGCGCCATCAGCGCATGACGCGGCCCGCGACCCGTCGAGATGGCGCGCAGGATGTCGACCGTGGCGGTCAGGCAGATGTCGTCGGAGACGTTGAGCGAGGATTCCACGCGATAGTCGCCGGAATGCAGCACGAAGCCGCGGCTGCGGTCGACGGGCCCGCCATTGCGCACGACGAAATCGCGGGCATGCGCCGGCAAGCGGATTGCTTCCTGCTCGTTCACGATGCCAAGCTGCACCAGAAGGTCCGGGAACAGCATCTGCTGCGTCTGATTGATGATCAGGCCCATGGCGCCCTCGTCGCTGTGGGCGCAGATATAGATAACGGAGCGCGTGAAGCGGTCGTCCTTCATGCCAGGCATGGCAATCAGGAACTGATCGTCGAGAAAGCCGCGTCCGGCCGTCTTCTTTTTGTGGCGCAACAAGTCCATGGAACTGAGGGTAACCCGTTTCCGCGGCGCCGAAAAGATGGTCAGGCTGCCCGATGTCACGCAAATATGATACCTGCAGGAACATGAAACCATTGCGCGGCCAAGAACGGGCGATCAAATCACCGTCATGCGATACCTGAATATTGTGGCGCTCGGCGCCGTCGTCGGCCTGGCAGCGGGGCAGCCGGCCGAGGCATCATCCTCGGCCTGGTACAACAGCGAAGGCGGCAAGGTGCGGCTGGTGACCAGCGGCAAGCCGGACGAGGCGGGCAAGATCCACGGCGTGCTCGACATCGCGCTAAAGCCAGGCTGGAAAACCTATTGGCGCGATCCCGGCGACGCCGGTGTGCCGCCGCAGATCGACATCTCGGCCAGCACCAACATCGCAGATGCAAAGCTGTCGTTTCCGCCGCCGCAGCGCCACGATGACGGCTACGGCAAATGGGCCGGCTATGACCGTCCCGTATCGCTGCCGGTGACCTTCACGCTGTCGGCGCCCGACCAGCCGGCGACGATCGATGCCAACGTCTTTCTCGGCATATGCGAGACGATCTGCATTCCGGTGCAGACGCGGCTCAGCCTCGATCCTGCTTCCGATCCGAACAACGCCACCGACGCGGCGCTGGTGAAGACTGCGCTTGCAACGCTCCCCGGCCCGGCGCGATCTGATTTCGGCATCCGCGTGCTGCCCGGCGATCACGAGACGCTCATCGTCGAGGCGCATTCGCCCAGCGATGCCGAGTCCGTCGACTTTTTCATCGCGGGGGAGCGCGACTATATGTTCGGCGCGCCGGTGCGCAGCGAGAAGGACGGCAAGCTTGTTTTCACCGTGCCGATCCTCGACCGGCCGTCGGCGACGCCCACGGACGGCGGGCTCTACTACACGCTGACAAGCGCCGAAGGTGCGGTGGACGGATTGCTGCCTTTCCCTTGAGCCAATTCGTCGTGGAGCCGCAATTGCGGATCGAAAACCGCTGGGCACTTTTCCTGGGATTGCTCTGAACGGTTGCGGAATGCGGCCCGGTTCGATATCGCAGGCACAGATCCTTCCCAATCTCCCAAACGAGGAAACCATGACCATTTCGGTTGGCGAAAAACTGCCCGAAGCGATTTTCAAGGTGATGACCGCCGATGGCGCCAAGCCGATGACCAGCGCCGAGATTTTCGCCGGCAAGAAGGTGGTGCTGTTCGGCGTTCCCGGCGCCTTCACGCCAACCTGCAGCAACAATCATCTGCCGGGCTATCTCGAGAACCACGACGCCATCGTGGCGCGCGGCGTCGACACTATCGCGGTCGTCTCGGTCAACGACGTCCATGTCATGGGCGCCTGGGCACGTTTCACCGGTGGCGAAGGCAAGATCCTCTATCTCGCCGACGGCAGCGGAGACTTCGCCAAGTCGGTCGGACTTGACAATGACCTTTCCGCGAGCGGCATGGGGCTGCGCTCGAAGCGCTTTTCGATGATCGTCGATGACAGCAAGGTCGTGGCTCTCAATGTCGAAGCCAAGCCAGGTGTCGACGAGAGC
>NZ_RZSR01000780.1:0-2895 GCF_004023265.1 Mesorhizobium sp. M1A.F.Ca.IN.020.06.1.1 | reverse complement strand
CTTGCCGTGGTGCCGATCATGGACCGGCAGGGCGGCGGCGTCATACTGACCACGGCTTCGACAGCCGGCATCAGGCCGCGGCCGGGCCTCACCTGGTACAACGCCTCCAAGGGATGGGCGATCACCGCCACCAAGTCGATGGCGGTCGAACTCGCCCCGAAGAACATTCGCGTCAATTGCCTCTGCCCGGTCGCCGGCGAGACCGGCATGCTGGAGAAGTTCATGGGCGCCGACACGCCGGATATCCGTGAAAAATTCCGCGCGTCCATCCCGCTCGGCCGGCTGTCGACGCCGCTCGACATCGCCAACGCGGCGCTCTGGCTGGCTTCGGACGAGGCGGCCTTGATCACCGGCGTGGCGCTGGAGGTCGACGGCGGGCGCTGCATCTGAACCGACGTCGCGGCGGCGTCAGGCCGCCAAGAGCGTCCAGATCAGGCGCCGGTCTTGACGAAGCTCTTGTAGATCCAGCCGCGTTTGCCGTTATAGACGATCTCGCACCATTTTTTGCAGCTCATCACCTGCACGGCTGACTTGGCAGGCACAGTGACGATCGCGGCGGCGCCGTTCTTCGGGCCGGAACGCATGGTAACAGCCCTCAGGACGCGTCCATTGGTGCCAGTGCCGGCGTTTTCGGGCTTCGGACTGTCCTGGGCTACTTCGTCGGGCGCCGCGGGCTGAGCCTCGGCAACCCCGGGCTTCGCATCCGGAATGGCCGCGGTCTGGGCCGCATCCATTTTGTCGTCAGGCTTTTTTGCGTCTGCCGATTGGGCAGCAGCCGGCGCAGGCGATGCGACCTCAGCCAGGGCGGCCGAAGCATCGTTTCCGGACGCGGATTCGGCGAAGGCGGCAACGGCTGGTTTGTCGTTCTGCGTCGCCGGCTTCTCCGCGGCCTGAGCGGATGAGGCCGGCGGGGCATCCGCCGCGGGCGCAAGCTCACCAACCGTGCCGTTCCAGCGGGGATTGTTGGAAGCCAGTGCCGGGATGGCGGCTTCTCGGGATGCAGTCATGGGCGAAACCGCATCGGCCTTGCGCGCGGCTTGCGGCGCGGCGGCGACACTGACAGAGCTCGCCGCGGCCGGGGCGATCTTCTTCGTCTTGACCGGGATCGCGGGGACGGTCTGCTCCGTTTTCGCGATCGCCTGCCGCTCATTGGCCGGCAAGGCCAGCCAAAGCGCCACCGCCGCCACGCCAAGCAGCGCCGCGGTGCCGACGGCCGCGATCACCAGATGCGCGTTCGACTGCAGGCCCTGCCAGAACGAGGGCCGCATGTCATAGCCGAACCGCACGGCAAAGTGCCGTCGTTCCGGCGCACCGAAACTGAAGGGCTCGTTCACCTAAACCACCTCCAACAACCGGGCCGACGTTCTTTCGATCTTGCCGCAAACGGTTCGCGGCTGATCGGCATCGGTCCCGAAATTTCCAGCGGGCAGGCCCGCGCAAATCCCCGTCTTATCGCCCAGAACCGGCATCTTTTACCGCCGATTATGGCATCAGTGCGCCTTTTTGCGAAATTCTGCGCGTTTGTTAAGGATTCCGCAACGTGCCGTTAGGGAAGCGGACTTGTCGAATTAACAGCTTCTGCACATGTTCCGGCTTCAGATCCTGCGGCGCAGTGCGAACCAGTTGAGCGCCAGAAACAGCAGCGGTGCGCGTAAACAACAGCTGTCCGGGAAGGCGGGAATCTTCAGATACTCGATCAGCTTCAGCGGTCGCGATTGCCCGCGACCGTCTCGGCGTAGAGCTTGCCGAAGAAGTTGGACAGCATGATGCCGTGGCCGGAATACCCGCCCATCGAGGCATGCGGAAACGCAGGTGAATGGTGAATAGTGAATGCTTTGCTAGAGCGCTCTGGCTGCGTTCACCCATCCAATATGAAATTACTCACCATTCACTATTCACCCATTCACTCGACGAAGTGGCCGCTCACACATTCAGCAACAGATACTCCCGCTCCCAAGGGCTGATCACTTCCATGAATGTCTCGAACTCGGCTCGCTTGATGGCCGCATACGTGGCTGCGAAGGATTTGCCGACAATGGCGCCAAGCTCCTTGTCGGCCTCGAAAAGGTCCACGGCCTCGAGCAAGCTGCGCGGCAGGTCGATCTCGTCCTCGTTGGCGGTCGTCAGCACCGGCGGCTCGGCCTGGACCTTGTTGTTCATGCCGATCAACCCGCAGGCAAGCGAGGCGGCAAGCGCCAGATAGGGATTGGCGTCCGAGGACGGAATCCGATTTTCGACGCGCCGCGCCGCTGGATCGGAACGCGGCACGCGGAAAGCCGTCGTGCGGTTGTCGTAGCCCCACTTGTTGTTGACCGGCGCCGACGCAGCCTGCGTGAGCCGCCGATAGGAATTGACGTAAGGCGCAAGCATCACCAGCGCGTTCGGCACGTGTTTCTGCATGCCGCCGATGAAATGGAAGAACGCATCCGTCTCGGCGCCGTCTTCGGCCGAGAAGATGTTTTTTCCGGTCTTCTTGTCGACCACCGACTGGTGGATATGCATGGCCGAGCCAGGTTGCCCCTGGATCGGCTTGGCCATGAAGGTGGCGTAGATTTCGTGCTTCAGCGCCGCCTCGCGGATCGTGCGCTTGAACATGAAGACCTGGTCGGCAAGCTCGATCGGATTGCCGTGACGCAGGTTGATCTCGAGCTGGCCGGCGCCCTCCTCGTGGATCAGCGTATCGATCTCTAGGCCTTGCCGCTCCGAGAAATGGTAGATGTCGTCTATCAGTTCGTCGAACTCGTTGACGCCCGCGATCGAATAGCCGGCGCCGCCGCCGATCGGCCGCCCTGAGCGCCCGACGGGCGGCGTCAGCGGATAGTCCGGATCGGGGTTCTTGCGTACCAGATAGAATTCGATCTCGGGCGCCACCACCGGCTTCAGCCCCCGGTCGTC
>NZ_RZSR01000779.1:0-2896 GCF_004023265.1 Mesorhizobium sp. M1A.F.Ca.IN.020.06.1.1 | reverse complement strand
GTTGTGGGCATTAGCAACGTTCCCAGCGAAATGCACCTCTTTGACGTCGAAATAATCTTTCTCACCGTCGATATTCTTGATGGTGAATCGGTCAAAAGTTCCGCCCGAGCCGCCCTCCGTAGTAAAATCAACCGTAACGCCTTCGCCGACGTTGTGGAGGATCATTCCGGTGCCGTTGAGATCAACTGTGATGCCAAGGGCAGAGGCCGTCGTGGCGATGCCGTTCAACTTGAACGTTACTCCGGTGATATTGATCTCGGTATCGTTGTCGTCACCCGGCAACGCGGCGCCTTTTGCGTTGTCGTCGTTGTTGTAGGCGTGGACCTCGATGTCAGCTACTGTGTTAGTAGGCGTGGACTGCGAAATCGAGAAACCGGCGCCGGAGACGTTCTCGATGTGGCCTGTGTAGTTGGGAGCCAGCGGCGAGTTGGTAAAGTTCTTGCCTGCACTTTGGGTGCCGCCACTGATCAGGTCGATCTGAAGTTCACGGCCGAAGCGCACGTCCTGTGAAGAGACACCCAGACCTTGCGTGCTGACATTGACTTCAGCCTGCGTAGTGCCGTCGTGAGCCGTGACCAGAATTTTCTGTGTGCTCGCCGTGTCGGCGTCGAGGATATACCAATTGTTGTGTCCGGGAGGGGCGTCGCCGAGCTGGCTGAAATTGAGCACGGTGGTGCCGGTGACCGATGCGTACACCTTGTTGAGCAGATCGATCTGGTCGTTCGGGTCGTTCGCGTCCGGATGGAGCAACGGCACATACTGGACTAGGTACAAATCTGCGTTTGTTGCGCTGGTGCTGACCAGTCCAAACGAGAAGGCGAGATCCCCGGTCGCGGCGGGCATAGTGGCCGCACTGGAAGTGCCGATGACGCCGATCACGACGTTTGAATGCGTCGGGTCCTGGAACAGCCAAACATAGTTGCCATTCACCGTTCTAATGCCGCTGTTGACGCCAACGGTGGTGGAAAACGGCGTTCCTGAGGAATTCTGGGTAAGAACGACCGAGGTGATGGTTTCCCCTGCGTTCGCCGTGGCTACCACGAAGTTGGATTGGAAGGCGACCTCCGGTGAGGTCAGTCCGCCCGAACTGTCGCGACTTAGGAGATAGGCCAAAGTGGGGTCATTGTTGCCGATGGGATTAATGTCGTCACCCTGAAGACCCGTGGTCTCGTCGATGATGATGTCTTGAGCAGTGATGTCGAGTGCCATTGAAACTCTCCCTGGCTTCAATGCGACAGGCGCGAAATCAGCCCCAACGCTGGCAGCCGGCCGCATGGGCGCGCATCCACCAGCGGAGCCGGTGCCGCGCGTCATCGTTGAACGAAACTGGAGTTATCGGCTTAACCCGGGGTAGAGGGTGTTGAGGGGACCGCCGCTTCCCCGCTCCTTGCCCCGTCAGGCAATTCTGGGCGGATGCGTCCTATGCGCATCGGTAACCCACCAACAGCGGGCACCAAGGATCGATGATAAGGGCATACTCAACCCGCCCCTCTTCAACAGGCTATTGACTGCCTGTAACGCCTCCCGCTCAGAACATGAGCACGAAAAGTTTACTCTTATTTGTGGAAACTTAAACTCGTACTGTTGCTTTTTTGGAAAAATTGTGAAGCAAAAATGGTCCAACCGAGTGTGGGACCTTTGTCCCTGCTCTTTTCAACTATTTGAAGAATGTTGTCGCCAGCATCTACCGAATCTGGATGAAGGTAGAGCGGAAACACCTGAAAAAGGCTTTGCAACCAATGCTTGCGACGGGGGGCGGTCGCGCGGTCCTTTCACCGTCAGCTGACGCGCCGCGCGCCGCTCTACACCGAGTGTGGTCGCGACGGCGTCATCCAGGGCGAGGCGGGCCTGCTTGGATTCGAGGATTCCGAGCATCCCGTTGCGCAGCAATAAAACTCGGAGCCGCGAAAGCTTGTCGAAGCGACGGTGATCACAACGCGTTCGGTTGCGACGGAAGTCAAACCTCGGCGTCGGCTAAGTACGCGGCAGTGCTGGACGCGATGGCCGCTACGCAGCGCGTTCGGATCGTGAATGGTGGGCGCTGGTTGTGCCACACGCCATATACATGTTCGGACTGTTTCCATGGCCTATCGCCGGCGCGCCGCTACCGGCAGATTGTCCACCGGATGCATGACGGCCGGGATATCGTGCAGCGGAACTAAAAATCCCACCGCCCCTTTAGGTATGCAGCGTTGGACCGAGAGGCGTGTTGGCGAGGGATGCCGGCACGACGCGGATGCCATCCGGGCGGTTGGAGGCGGATTTGGCAGTTGATGTGGCGCGTGCGAAGAGCGGCATTCGCCTCACGGTGATCGCGGTGGCGGCAGTGCCGCTGCTGTTTTTGTTGAGCGGTCTTGTCATCCGCTACGCCGCATTCGCATCGGTGTCGCCGGATCCGAGCCTAGCGGCCTATGCCCGCGCCTTCTGCAAATGGGATTGCTCCTGGTATGTCGGCATTTCCGAACAGGGCTATGAGCGTTTTCCCATTCCTGGCCGCAGCAATGTCGGGCGCTGGGGGTTCTTTCCGCTTTATCCGATGCTGGTGGCGGCGGTCCGCACGATTCTGCCCTTCTCCACGATCGCGATTGCGACGGCGGCATCGCTGGCGTGCGGCTATGTCTCGTGCCTGGTGGCATGGCCGCTCATGGACAGGAACATGCGGGCCTATGTGCTTTATTGCGCCTTCCTGCTGAGCGGCCCGTTCTCGTTCTATTTGGCCACTTTCCTCACCGAGCCGCTCTTCGTGCTTTTGACGTCCTGCCTCTTCCTGGCGCTCAAACGCTCGAACCATCTCGCCGCGGGGTTGTCTTGCGCGCTGCTCTCGGCAACGCGGGTCGTCGGCGTGCTGGCCGTGTTCGCGATCGTCATTCGCATGTTTGAGGAGCATCGCGCCAAG
>NZ_RZSR01000778.1:0-2901 GCF_004023265.1 Mesorhizobium sp. M1A.F.Ca.IN.020.06.1.1 | reverse complement strand
AGTCGCGCTGCTGTTGACTTTCGCCATCGCGCCGCTCGTGTCGGCGTTGAAACGCGTCGGCATTCCGCGCCTGCCTGCCGTGATTGCCAGCGTTTTGGGCGCCTTTGCCGCGCTTGCGCTGTTCTCCTTCGTGGTGGCCACGCAGGTCAGCGACCTCGCCCAGAACATCCCCGTCTATCAGATCAACATCCTGACAAAGATCCGCGCGCTGAAGGAAAACGGGCTGGGCAACGGCATCATCTCGCGCTTGAGCGGCGTGATCGAGCGCGTCGGCCAGGAATTCGAGCGCCAGGAGCCGCAACTGCCGTCCGCCGCCCAGACGCCGAAGCGCGATCCGATCCCGGTCGAGATCGTCGCGCAGGAAAGGCCGCTCGAAGTGTTGCAAAAGGTCATCGAGCCGCTGCTCAGCCCGCTCGGCTCGGCCGGCCTTGTGGTCGTCGTCGTCATCTTCATGCTGATGGAGCGGGAGGATCTGCGCGACCGCTTCATCCGTCTCGTCGGCTATGGCGATCTCCACCGCACCACCCAGGCGCTGCAAGATGCCGGCAAGCGGGTCGGCCAGTATCTGTTGATGCAGCTGGTGGTGAACGTCATCTACGCCATCCCGATCACCATCGGCCTGTGGGTGCTGGGCATACCCAATGCGCTGCTTTGGGGCATGCTGGCGCTCGCCCTGCGCTTCGTTCCCTATATCGGGCCGATCATCGGCGCGCTGCTGCCGCTGTTCCTGGCGCTGGCGGTGGCGCCCGGCTGGTCGCTGCTTCTGTGGACCGGGGCACTGTTCATCGCCATGGAGCTGATCACCGGCAACGTCATCGAGCCATGGCTCTATGGCTCGCGCACCGGCCTCTCGCCGCTCGCCATCATCGTCGCGGCGATCTTCTGGACCTGGCTCTGGGGGCCGATCGGCCTGGTGCTGTCGACGCCGCTCACCGTCTGCCTCGTCGTCCTCGGCCGCCACGTTCCGCAGTTCGAGTTCCTCGACGTGCTGTTCGGCAACGAGCCGGTGCTCGAGCCTCATGCGCGTCTCTATCAGCGGCTGCTTGCCGCCGATCCGGACGAGGCGACCGACCACGCCGAGGAGATGCTCGAAGAAAAATACCTGTTCGAGTTCTACGACCAGGTGGCGATTCCGGCGCTGCTGCTTGGCGAGCAGGACCGCATGCGCGGCGTCATGGATGACGAACAGCGCAAACAGGTAGCGGCGAGCGCGCTGACGCTCGTCGCCAATCTGGACGCCAGCGCCCAGGAGGAAGCGGAGGAGGCGGAAGCCGAGGAGGAAGAGGACCAGCAGGCAGCCACTGCCTCGGCCGAGGCCTCGCCGGGCAAGGCAGCCTCAGCCAAGATCACCGCGGGCAAGGCTGCTGAAGGCAAGGCGAACGATCGGAAGGCCGGCGACGGCAAGGAGCCTCTATCGGAGGAGGTCGATCTTCCGGATGGCGTGGGCTTCTCCGTGCTTTGCGCCGGCGGGCGGGGCGAGCTCGACGACGCCGCCGCCGCGATGCTGGCGCAGGTGCTGGAGGTGCAGGGCGCCGAAGTGTCGAGAGCGAGTTTCATTGACCTCGAACCTGCCGGGATCCGCCGCCTCGACCTGAGCGGCGTCGATACGGTGGTGATCGGTTTCCTCAACCGCGACTCCACCAAGCACGCGCGCTTCATGGTGCGGCGGCTGAAGCGGCTGAAACCGCGTCTCAGGGTCGGCATCGTGTCCTGGTCGGAAATCGGCAACAGCGACGCCAAGGCCGCGGCCGAACTTGCCGCCGGGCTTAACGCCGATTTCGTCGCCCATGGCATGGTCAGCGCCGTGACGGGCGCCCTGTCGAGCGAGCCGCCGGTGATGCTGAAGCTTGCGCCGCAACGCCGGCCACGCCGCCGGCCGGCCCGCAAGAAGGAGCTGCAGGCGGCTGGATGAGGGAGGCGACTTCCCCCTCAATTGACCGGCCCGAAGGCCCGCGCGAACCGCGCCGCTTTGCGATCCGCGCGGGCAGGCGCCGGCCCCGCCGGCGGCGCCACGCCCCAGCCCTCAGGCTGGCCGGGTGGCTGTCTGGTTCGGCCCTTGTCCGGCCGTTTCTGTTCTGCCTCGCCGATCCGGGCAGAAGCCCGGATCCTTCGGAGCGCGCTAGAAATGCAGGTCCAGTGCAGGCGGATGGCTTGGCCTGGATCGTCTTGAGATCGGAGCCGCGCGCCAGCGCCAGCGCTTCCGCGAAGCCGCCGACCACGGTGGCGATTGTCCGCGTCAGCCCGGCGAGTTCCAGCGCGTCGTCGATAGGCCCGCGATCCAGCCCGCGGCGCGAGATCAATATATGCCGGCCGGCGGCGAAGCGGGCGGCGGTGATCTTGCCGTCGCACAGCGGATGGCCGCTGCGCACCACGCCGACGAAACGGTCGCGGAACAGCGCCTGCGCCCGCACCTCGGGGCCGGTCGAGCCGCCGATAACGCCGGTCTCGAGATCGACACTGCCTTCGCGCATCGGCGCGCTGTCCTTGTCGGGCTTCGGCACGAAGCGCAGCTGCACGCCCGGCGCTTCCTCCGCGACGCGCGCGAGAAGGGAAGGGCCGAAATTTTCCACAAAACCATCGCTGTTGCGCAGCGTGAAACTGCGCGTAAGCCGCTTCAGGTCGAGCCGTTCGGCGGGGCGCAGCACAGCTTCCGCCTCCTTCACCAGCCGGCCGACATCCGTCCCGAGCTCGATGGCGCGCGGCGTCGGCACCAGGCCGCGCCCGGCGCGGACCAAAAGCGGATCGCCGGTCACCTCGCGCAGTCTTGCGAGCGCGCGGCTCATTGCCGACGGGCTGAGCTTCAGCCGCCGCGCGGCTTTCGCGACACTGCCTTCGGCGATGAGCACGTCCAGCGTGACGAGCAGGTTGAGATCGGGTCGCGACATGGTGCGATCTTAGCAC
>NZ_RZSR01000777.1:0-2904 GCF_004023265.1 Mesorhizobium sp. M1A.F.Ca.IN.020.06.1.1 | reverse complement strand
CGGTGACGCGGGCGAAGAAGCTCTCCAATTCGGTGCGCATCCTGGCCGGCAACGTGGCCACCGCCGAGGGCACGCAGGCGCTGATCGATGCCGGCGCCGACGCCGTCAAAGTCGGTATCGGCCCCGGCTCGATCTGCACCACCCGCATCGTCGCCGGCGTCGGCGTGCCGCAGCTGTCGGCGATCATGTCGGCGGTGGAGACGGCTGAGAAGTCGGGCGTAAGCGTCATCGCCGATGGCGGCATCAAATATTCGGGCGATCTCGCCAAGGCGCTCGCCGCCGGCGCAAGTGCCGCCATGATCGGCTCGCTGCTTGCCGGCACCGACGAGAGCCCGGGCGAGGTCTATCTGCACCAGGGCCGCTCCTTCAAGGCTTATCGCGGCATGGGTTCGGTCGGCGCCATGGCGCGTGGCTCGGCCGATCGCTACTTCCAGGCCGAGGTGCGCGACACCTTGAAACTGGTTCCGGAGGGCATCGAAGGACAGGTTCCCTACAAAGGACCTGTGGCTGGCGTGCTGCACCAGCTTGCGGGCGGCCTGAAAGCCGCTATGGGTTATGTCGGTGGGCGCGATCTTGCCGAGTTCCGCGAACGCGCCACCTTTGTGCGCATATCAAACGCCGGACTTCGTGAAAGCCACGCCCATGACGTCACGATCACCCGCGAAAGCCCGAACTATCCGGGCGGACTTTGATCAGGCAGACGAGCGGCCGGATCGCTTGGGACTATGGCGCAACCTGATCGTCACGGTGTTGCGCCTGTCGCGTCACGCGGCGGCGCTCTCGATTGGGTCCGCGGCGATCTTCATCGCCATGACGGCGCTCGAGTTCTTTTATTTCCGCCACCTGAGCGGCGGGCTTCCTTCGCTCGACATGCGTGTTACCGGCTTCACGCCGGATGAGGGCATGGCATGGCTGACGGCGCTCGGCCGGCGCGGCAGCGAGATCATCATCGTTTGGCATTATCTGACGTTTGATCTGCTCTTCCCGGCGCTGCTGTCGCTCACCTTGCTCAGCCTGATCCTGGCCTTCGGCAGGCGGCTGAGCACTTTCCGCTCCATGCCCGCGCAATTGAAGGCGCTGTCGGCACTGGTCCTGGTGTTGCCCTATACGATCGCCGACTACGCGCAGAACTTCGCCGTGGCGCGGCTTTTGTCGGATTTCCAGTCGGCCAATCCCGACTCGCTGGCCTTCGCCTCGTCGCTGACCGTGACAAAGTTCACGCTTCTGGCGATCCCCTTCGCGGTCGTTGCGGTCCTGGCGCTTGCCGGGCAGCGGCGGCGTTAAACGGTAGGGGCAAGATGAACCAGACCGCCATCTTCTGGCCGATGCTGGCGCAGGTGCTGCTGGTCTACATCGTCTATCTGGTAATGCTGAAGCGGCGTTATCTTGCCGTGAAGTCCGGCGAGGCCAAGATCAGCCAGTACAAGGTCCGCTCGACCGAGCCGGCCTCAAGCGTTACCGTCGCCAACAACCTCATCAACCAGTTCGAGCTGCCGGTCCTCTTTCACGTGCTATGCTTGGCGCTGTTCGTTACCAATGGCGTGAATTACCTGACGCTGACGCTGATGTGGCTCTTCGTCGTCACGCGCTATGTGCATGCCTGGGTGCATCTCACCAGAAACTATCTGCTGCACCGCAGCCGCGCCTTCTTCCTGGGCGCGGGCATTCTTCTCGTCGCCTGGATCTGGTTCGCGCTGCACCTGCTTGGGGCGGTGTAGACTGATGCTTGTCGCTCAGAAGTGTGCGCGGTTCTGGGACAACGACACGCCATCAACTCAAGTATTTGAAGCACGTTGCCGGAAACCGTTTCAGCGCGACGCGCTTTAGAGGTCGAACACCGCTATCCTGCGCTTGTCGAACTTGATGCCGATCTCGCCGCGCACCAGTCTAAGCGCCTGCTCGCCGAACACGGCACGCCGCCAGCCTTGCAACGCCGGCACGTCGGCGGCATCGCCCTCGGCGGCGATGCGGTCGATGTCGTCGCTGGAGGCGAGCACCTTGGAGGCGACGCCTTCCTTCTCGGCGACGATCCTGAGCAGCACCTTGAGCAGTTCCGCCGCAGCGCTCGAGCCCTCCGGCGGCTGGAACGTCTTCGGCAGCTTGGGCATCGCTTCCTTCGGAAGGGAAAGGGCGGTGTTGACGGCGCTGAGCAGCGCGGTTGCCGTCGCCGAACGCTCCCAGCCCTTCGGCGTCGTCCGCAGCCGCCCCAACGCAGTCGCGTCGCGCGGCGCCTGTTGCGCGATTTCGTAGATCGCATCGTCCTTGAGCACGCGGCCGCGCGGCACGTCGCGCTCGCGCGCCTCGCGTTCGCGCCATGCCGCCACCGCCTGCACGATCGCCAGCTCCTGCGGCTTGCGCAGCCGCATCTTCAGCCGCTTCCAGGCATCCTCCGGATGCGGATCGTAGGTCTGGCGCGAGGTGAGGACGTCCATCTCCTCGTTGAGCCAGTGGGCGCGGTCCTCGCGCTTCAGCTCGGCGCTGAGGTGCTCATATACCTTGATCAGGTGGGTGACGTCGGCGAGCGCGTATTCGAGTTGCTTGTCGGAGAGCGGCCGGTGCCGCCAGTCGGTGAAACGCGAGGATTTGTCGAGCCGCGCGCCGGTGATGCGCTGCACCAGCTGATCGTAGGAGACGCTGTCGCCGAAGCCGCAGACCATGGCCGCCACCTGCGTGTCGAACACCGGATGCGGCACCAGGTCGCCCAGATGAACGATGATTTCGATGTCCTGGCGTGCGGCGTGAAAAACCTTGACCACCGCTTCGTTGGCCATCAGCCGGAAGAAGGGTTTGAGGTCGATGTCGGGCGAAAGCGGATCGATCAGCGCCGTCACGCCTGGCGCGGCCATCTGGATGAGGCAGAGGATCGGCCAGAAGGTCGTTTCGCGGATGAATTCGGTGTCGACG
>NZ_RZSR01000776.1:0-2911 GCF_004023265.1 Mesorhizobium sp. M1A.F.Ca.IN.020.06.1.1 | reverse complement strand
GGCAAGGGCTTCTCCGAAAGCGCGGCGCGCCTCGACGAGATCGCCGATTATTTTTCGGCCAAAATGAACCAGACCGGCGTCAAGCTGCTCTGGGGCACGGCGAATCTTTTCTCGCATCGGCGCTTCATGGCGGGCGCCGCCACCAATCCCGATCCGGACGTGTTCGCCTATGCGGCGGCGACGGTGAAGAAATGCATCGACGTGACCAAGAAGCTGAAGGGCGAGAACTATGTGCTGTGGGGCGGGCGCGAAGGCTATGAGACGCTGCTCAACACCGACCTCGCGCGAGAGCAAGAGCAGGCCGGCCGCTTCCTCAACCTCGTCGTGGATTACAAGCACAAAATAGGTTTCGAGGGCACGATCCTGATCGAGCCGAAACCGCAGGAGCCGACCAAGTACCAGTACGACTACGATGTCGCCACCGTCTACGGCTTCCTGAAGCGGTTCGGGCTGGAGAAGGAGGTGAAGGTCAACATCGAGCAGGGCCATGCGATCCTTGCCGGCCACTCCTTCGAGCATGAGCTGGCCTTGGCCAACGCGCTCGGCATTTTCGGTTCGATCGACATGAACCGAAACGACTATCAGTCCGGCTGGGACACCGACCAGTTCCCCAACAATGTGCCGGAGATGGCTTTGGCCTATTACCAGATCCTGCAGGGTGGCGGCTTCAAGACCGGCGGCACCAATTTCGACGCCAAGCTGCGCCGCCAGTCGCTCGACCCGGAGGATCTGCTGATCGGCCATATCGGCGGCATGGACGCCTGCGCGCGCGGGCTCAAGGCGGCGGCCAGGATGATCGGAGACAAGGCGCTGTCGGGTCCGCTTAACGAACGCTATGCCGGCTGGAACACGGCCGAAGGCAAGGCGATGCTTTCCGGCAAGCGTACGCTGGAGGAGATCGCCGAACGCGTGGTGACGGAGAAGATCGAGCCGCAGCCGCGCTCCGGCCGGCAGGAGCTCCTTGAAAACATCGTCAACCGCTACGTCTGAGGCTTTCCTGCGGCGCCCGAATCGAGCGCCGCAGAGCTGAAATTGCATTCCATGCGGGGTGAACCTACACGACAAGGTTTTGCCCCGCGCTGCCTCTCAATCGCCGCGCTCTTGCCTTCAAACAGCCGTCACGAATCGCGTATATTGTCGACATGCGGCGGGAAGGAAAGAAGGAGGCGAAACGTATGCAGCACGAACGCGAAATCGACGCCCTGCTCTCTTCCGGCGAGGCTGGTTCGATCATCGATCGGCTGATGGCGCTGCCGCATCCGAAGGATGGCGCCGGCGAAGCAAATGAATGGGATCGCGCGGTCGCCGCGCGGTTGGAAACGGCGCTGGCCAAGAGCATGCGCTCGCGCATTGTGCGCGAAGGCAGCGACGCCGCCTGATTCTTCGGCCCCTGTGTCCGTGGGCGTATTTTCGGCAGTTTGACGAACGGAGACTGTTTCTCCATCCTGCACCGATGATACGCGCGGTGCTGCTCGATCTCGCGGGTGTCGTCTATGATGGCGACACCCCGATCGCAAGCGCTGTGGCTGCGGTCGAGCGTTTGCGCAAGGCCGGACTGCCGCTCCGCTTCGTCAGCAACACGACACGTTCGCCGCGCCATAAAATCATCGCGCAGCTCGCCGCAATGGGTGTCGAGGTGAGGGATGAAGAATTGCTGACGCCGGCGCGCGCTGCGCTCGAATGGCTGCGAAGGCATGACCGGCAGCCTCACCTGCTCGTCCATCCCAACCTCGAAGCCGAGTTTACCGGTTCGGAGGGCGGCAAGAGCCGCGCTGTCGTTGTCGGCGACGCCGGCGAGGCCTTCGACTATGCCGGCCTAAACCGAGCGTTCCGCGAACTGGTTGCCGGCGCCGATTTTCTCGCTTTGGCCACCAACCGCACCTTCAAGGACGCAGACGGCCAGCTCAGCCTCGACGCCGGCGCCTTCGTGGCAGCGCTCGAATTCGCCTGCGGGCGAAGCCCTGTCGTGCTCGGCAAGCCGTCGCCCGATTTCTTCCTCTCGGCGCTTGCCGGCTTGAATTGCCCGCAGACCGACGCGGTGATGGTCGGCGACGACGCGGAAAGCGATGTCGCCGGCGCGCTCAGCGCCGGGCTCGGCGCGGCGCTGCTCGTACGCACCGGCAAGTATCGCCCCGGTGACGAGACACGCTTCGACCCGGCGCCCACGGCGCTGGTCGACGACCTCAGCGCGGCGGTGGACTGGATCCTCAGCCGCGCCGCAGCCTGACCGGCGCTTCGCCGAACGCGCGGGAAAACGCCCTGGAAAACGCCGCGGCTGATGAAAAACCCGTACGCCCGGCAATGTCGGCCATGGCGATGCGCGTGTCGACCACCAGACGTCGGGCGGCGGCGAGCCGCAGCCGCAGATAGTAGGCGCCCGGCGTCTCGCCGATCGACTTGCGGAAGATGCTCTCGAGTGTGCGCGCCGTGACGCCGGCGCGCTTGGCCACGGCATCGATGGTCAGCGGCTCATCGACATGCGCTTCCATCAGTCGGATCGCCTGCGCCAGGCGCGGATCGTAGCCGTCGAGCCGGCCGAGCGAGACCAGCGGCTGGGCGTCGGTCGCCGCGCGCGTCTGATCGTAGATGAAGACGCTCGCCACATCGAGCGCGGCCGCCATGCCGAGCCGGGTGCGGACCAGATGCAGCATCAGGTCGAAGGTGGGCGAGGCACCGCCCGAGGTGAAGACCGGCCCGTCGATGACATAGCGGTCGGGGCGCACATCGACGCCCGGAAAGGCGGCGGAGAAATCCTCCATGTCTTCCCAATGCGTGGTGGCGCTGCGGCCTTCGAGCAGGCCGGCGCGCGCCACCAGCCAGGTGCCGGCCTCGACGCCGCCGCAGGCGCGGGCCGCACGCGCCGCGCGGCGCAACCCGGCAAGCAACGCCGACGTCGCATAGTTCTGCGGGC
>NZ_RZSR01000775.1:0-2913 GCF_004023265.1 Mesorhizobium sp. M1A.F.Ca.IN.020.06.1.1 | reverse complement strand
GCCGGAAATCGAGCCGACATTGAGGATCGCGCCGCCTCCCTGGCGCCGCATCGGCGCCAGCGCCGCCCTGCAGCAGCGAAAGACGGCATCGACATTGATCACCATCGTCTGCCGCCAGATGTCCTCCGGATAGTCGCCGCTGTCGCCATGGATGGCGATGCCGGCGCTATTGACCAGGATGTCGAGGCGGCCGGCCTTGGCGAGCGTGTCGGCGACCAGCCTGTCCGGCGCTTTCTCGTCCAGCATCTCGGCGGCGTGAAAGTCGAAGGCGAGGCCCGCGAGTTCCTGCCGCGCATCATCCTTCATCGTCCGGCCCGCAACGACGACGCGTGCGCCGGCTTCGCCGAGCGCCTTCGCGATGGCGAGGCCGATGCCGCGCGTGCCGCCGGTCACCAGCGCGACATTGTCGTCCAGTCGGAAGCGGTCGAGGATCATGGCGGCGGTTCCGTTCTGCGAAGGCCGGTCGGCAAGCCGCTCAGATGTCCACGCTCTGCGGCAGGATGACGAGGTCGCGAATGGTGATGTTGCGCGGTCGCGTCAGCATGAACAGCACGGCGTCCGCCACTTCCTTCGCCTCCATCAGGCTGCCGGCGGCGAGCGCTTCTTCCATCTTGGCCTTTGGCCAGTCGCTGAGCAGCGCCGTCACCACCGGACCGGGAGCGACTGCACCGACGCGAATGCCGTGCTTCAGCACCTGGCGCCGGACCGTATGGACGAATGCCTGCACGGCGAATTTCGAGGCGGTGTAGATCGGCTCCCAGACCACGGGAACGAAGCCGGCCACCGAACTGGTGACGATGATATCGCCGCTCTTCCGCTCGATCATATGCGGCAGCACGGCGTGCACCGTGCGGAACACGGCGTTGACGTTGAGGTTGAGCATCCTATCCCACTGGTCGGGATCGCCCGACGCTACCTCCCCGCCGACATAGGCGCCGGCATTGGCATGGAAGATGTCGAGCTGGCCCGCCTTTTCGAGGATCTCGGGCATCATGCGGTTGACGCTCGCCGGATCGAGCAGGTCGGTGACGACGGCATAAGCATTGTCGCCGAGCTCCGCGACAAGTTTCTGAAGCCGGTCCTCGGCCCGGTCGACAAGGACGACCTTCGCGCCGGCTGCGAGCATGGTGCGGGCGCATTCCAACCCGATGCCCGAGGCAGCGCCAGTGATTGCGGCAACCTTGCCGGAAAGACTTTCAGACATTGCGATCCTCTTCGATAGGCCGTCAGGCGCGGCCGTGTGAGACACGCGAGCGGCGGGCGAGAGAATCGACGATGACCGCGATCGCCAGCACGCAGCCGGTGATCATGTACCGGAGCGAGGATGACAGATCGAGCAGCGTCAGGCCGCTTGCGATGGATTGGATGACGATGATGCCAAGCAGCGCCGAATAGGCGCTGCCGCGGCCGCCGAACAGGCTGGTGCCGCCGATGACGGCCGCCGCGATGGCGTTGAGATTGACGTCGCCGGTGCCGGCCTGCTGGCTGGCGGTTGCCAGGCGTGCTGCCGAGAGCAGGCCGCCCGTCGCCGCCAGCGTGGCGCAGAGCGCGAAGGCGCTGGCGTAGATCAGCCGGACATTGATGCCGGCGCGACGCGCCGCTTCGCGGTTGCCGCCGACAGCGGTCATCGAGCGGCCCCATTGGGTGCGCTTCAGCGCATAGTTCATCGCCACGACCAGGCCGACGAACAACGCGAACATCCAGGGCACGCCGCGCGACAGGTTGAGGTAGTAAGCCACCAGTTCGAGCGCGACCGTGATCGCGACCGCCTGGAGCAGCAGCCCGCCCAGCGAACGCGATGACAGGCCGGCGGCCTGGCGGCGTTGCGCCTTGCGATAGCCGAGAGCCAGGGCAAGCACGCCGGGCACGACGGCCAAAGTGTGCGACACCCAGTGTGGCATCACCAGAAGCTGGCCGAAATTCACCAGCGGCGAATCGTAAGGCAGGTTGATCGAGCCCGTCGGGCCGAGGATGTAGAGCTGCAATCCCAGGAAGGCGAGCAGGCCCGAAAGCGTCGAGACGAAGCTTGGCATGCCGAGCCTGTTGAGCAGCAGCGCGTAGACGCAGCCGGTCACGAACCCGACCGCCATCGCCGCCAGCATGGCAAGCGCGACCGGCCAGCCCCACTGCACCCACAGCACGCCGAGCAGCGCGGAGGCCAGGCCGCTGACGGACCCGACGGACAGGTCGATCTCGCCCACCATTAGCACGCAGACGATCCCGAGCGAGATGATGCCGACCGTCGAGCAGTCGAACAAAAGATTGACCAGATTGTTCGGCGACAGGAATACCGGGTTGAGCGTCTGGAAGATCGTGCAGATCAAAACCAGCCCGACAACCACGGGCAGCGAGCCGAGATCGCCGGAGCGGACGCGGTCGAGGAAGCCCCTGATGACACCCTTGGCGCCGCTGCGATCCTTCAGCCGTTCGTCGCTGCGATCGAGCAGCGCGCCGGGATTGCGGTCGGACGCCGTGGTCATGGCTGTTCTCCTTGCGCTTTCTCGGCCGTGCGCCTGCCGCGCCGCGAGACCGCATTGTCGTCGGCGCCGGTGATCGCCGTGACCAGCTCCTGATTGGAGGCGCCGGGCAGGAAGATGCCGTTGTTGCGGCCGAGCCTCAGCACCACGATGCGGTCGGCCACGGCGCGCACGTCCTCCATGTTGTGGCTGATCATGACGACGCCCAGCCCGCGATCCCGCACGCGCTCAATGAGATTCAGCACTTCAGCGGTCTGCGCGACGCCGAGTGCGGCGGTGGGCTCGTCGAGGAGGATCACGCGCGGCTCCATCAGCAGCGAGCGGGCGATCGCCACCGTCTGCCGCTGCCCGCCCGACAGCGACGCCACCGGCTCGCGCACGCTGGGAATCCGTGCCGAGAGCTCGTTGAGCAGTGTCCAGGCGCGGACCTCCATCG
>NZ_RZSR01000774.1:0-2924 GCF_004023265.1 Mesorhizobium sp. M1A.F.Ca.IN.020.06.1.1 | reverse complement strand
GTGGTGACCGCCGACGGCCCCTTGGCGTAGCCGGCGGTCTCGTCGAGGATCGCGCCCATCAGATAATAACCGGCGGCGCGGAACAGACGGGCGCTGAGCTCAGGTCCGAAGCCGCCATCCTCGAACAGGCCGATGATGGCGTTCAACTTGGCGAGGCAGGGCGGCGAGTTCATGCGATAGACGACGATGAACGGCGCGAAGGCCGGATGCTCCGTCGCCACACGCCGGAATTCCTGCATACCGATGCGCGCCCGCTCACGCCAAGGAAGGCTGTCATCGGGGATCACGAGCCCGCTCATCTGGCGATCGACCAGCGCCTCGTAGAGATGCGCCTGCGAGGGAAAGTGATGGTAGATGCTCATCGCCTCGCAGCCGAGCCTGGCGGCGAGCTTGCGCATCGAGAAGCCGGAGAGCCCTTCCCGCTCGATTACCTCAAAGGCCGCGTCCTCGATCATCTCGCGGGACAATTTTCCGCGGGTTCGGATTTTCTTGCTCGGTGAGTCCATGGCGCCGCTTGACAACTTACACTGTAAGGTTCATGTTCAAATCACCTTACACCGTAAGGCTAACAAAAACCAGAGGAGAACACCATGCCTGTCATTCGCATCATCTCAAGCGCGCATTCCTGCCTTCGTTCCGCCTCGCTGCTCGCCGCTATCGCGTTCACCGCGGCCTTGACCGTGCCTGCCGGCGCCGACGACTATGACGCCGCCATCAAGGACATCCAGTCGACCATCGGGGGCGTACCCGGCTTCATGAAGCAGTTCCCGAAAGCCGGTCTGCCCGGCGCGTGGGCCGAGGTCAAGGCCATCGAGCTCAGCGACAAGACGGCGCTGCCGCCGAAGGTGAAGTCGCTGATCTCGCTGGCGGTCGCGGCGCAAATCCCCTGCAATTATTGTGTCTGGTCGGACACCGAGAACGCCAAACGCGCCGGCGCCACCGACGAGGAGATCCAGGAGGCAGTCGCCTTGGCCGCCTTGACCCGCCACTGGAGCACCATCTTCAACGGCATGCAGGTCGACTTCGCCCAGTTCAAGAAGGAGATGGGCGGAGAATAGGGAGGGGCTATGAGGAGTAGAAACAGGAATGCACGGCGTCCAGCCGTCCAAACTGCGCTGCTCCTTGTGCTCCCTTTTTGATGCATCTCAGAGTGGTGGCGATGCCGGGAGGCCATCTCGGCGTGCCGGACAGCACGGCTGCGGAGCCGTCGTCACCACGGCCGCCTAGCGCCGATCAATTCGGAAAGCGCGTTTCGCAGACAGGGCCTGCGGGCTCGCCAGATCTACCTGTTGGCGAGCTAAGATATACTTGCGCAATTCTCTAGCCCGAAAGACCGGCCGCAAGAAATGCCAGAGCCCGAGAGACGGCGCCAGACGCGTTCCTTGTTCTTCACCTTGAAGCCTCCGCCCTAACGCTCGACGAGTTTTGCGAAGACCGCGGCACGCGGTGTTTACCGCGGGAAAGCCGGACGGAACCGCCCCTTTTATGACGCAAAAGGCGCGCCTGCCTACGCCTACAGTTAACCAACAGCAAAAGAGTAACGTTAACGAATCCCTAAATTAGTTGACTATGCGGCGCACAGGTATATCTTTCTATACGTTGGGTGTGCAATTTGGGCGAGCAGTCCGCGGTGGTGGCAACCATGTTCGTGGATCGCGACTTAGGGGCAAAGGGACGCTGAGCGGCAGCACATAAGCCGTACGGCAACGACCCCGCTTACTCAGACAAAACACACGTTTCTGGCGACTCCGCGTATGCGGAGGGATCGCCATGATTTCACCTGGTCGGGCAACGCTGTTGCCCCGGCCCGGAACGATGATGCGTGGGTGTGTGCGAGTATGAGGTCGCCATGGGTAGGGTCATCAAGGTTCTGAAGCTGGACACCAAGCCGGGACGGAGGCGTGCCGATCAAGGACGCGCGCTGGTCGCCGGCGGAGCAGGATTTCTGGGTTCTCATCTGTGCCAAAGGCTGCTTGCCGATGGATATGAAGTCATCGCGCTGGACAATTTCCACACGGGCAAGCGCTACAACCTGTCAGCGATAGCGCGTGACGCGACTTTCACCTGCATCAGGCACGACATCGTCGAGGAACTGCCGACGGACCTGGCTGTCGACGAGATCTACAATCTCGCCTGCCCGGCTTCTCCGCCGCATTACCAGGCCGATCCGATCCACACCTTCAAGACCAGCGTGCTCGGCTCGATCAACCTTCTGGAGCTCGCGCGGCGACACAACGCCAAGATCTTCCAAGCCTCGACTTCGGAGGTCTATGGCGATCCGCTGGTGCATCCGCAACCCGAAGGTTACTTCGGCAATGTCAACACGCACGGTCCGCGCTCCTGCTACGACGAGGGCAAGCGCTCGGCCGAGACGCTGTTCTTCGATTACTCACGGACATACGGCATCGATGTCCGCGTCGCGCGCATCTTCAACACCTATGGCCCTCGCATGCGGCCCGACGACGGCCGCGTGGTGTCGAACTTCATCGTCCAGGCGCTGCGCGGCGACGACATCACCGTCTACGGCAGCGGCGCGCAGACGCGCTCCTTCTGCTTCGTCGACGACCTGATCGAAGGCTTCGTGCGCCTGATGAACGCCGGCGTGGCCCCCCAGCACCCGGTCAATCTCGGCAACCCCGTCGAGTTCACCGTCATGGAATTGGCCGAGCTGGTCATCGACTATACGAATTCACGCTCGCGCATCGGGCACCGGCCGCTGCCGGTCGACGACCCCAGGCAGCGCAAGCCCGATATCTCGTTTGCCAGGCAGCATCTCGGCTGGGAGCCGAAGGTTGCGCTGAGCGAAGGCCTCGCCCACACCACTGCCTATTTCGACGCCGTCCTGGGCGGACGCCGGTTCATCGCCCCGCGCAGGGTCCAGGCATCAACCGCCAGGGAGGCAACGGCATGATGACCCGCCGCCC
>NZ_RZSR01000773.1:0-2927 GCF_004023265.1 Mesorhizobium sp. M1A.F.Ca.IN.020.06.1.1 | reverse complement strand
CGCGCCGATTGCGGATTTCGATCCCCGGCTGATCCTCGACCGCCACACCTCCCGGCTTCCCTATGACGGTCGCGCGATCCCGCAGACGCTGCTTGGCGAGATGCAGGCCGAAGCCCTTCGAACCGGCCATCGCTTCGAGGCGCGCAACGACGCCGAGGCGATCGACTGGGTGATCGAGCTCAATCGCCAGGCGCTTTTCCACGACATGGAGAACGTGCCCATCCGCAAGGAGCTGGTGCGGTGGCTGCGTTTCGGCACGCGCGAGGAAGACATCACCGGCGACGGCCTTTCGGCGCGCTGCCTCGGCTTCTCGGCGTTTCTGCTCAAAAGCTTCTTCACCAGGCCTGGCTTCTGGACCCTGCCCGGCATCAAGAGCCTCGTGGGTCTCATCTACGGCCGCAGCATGAAGGGCGTCGGCACCATCGGGTGGCTGCGCGGTCCTTACGTCACCATGGAGGACTGGTTTCGTGCCGGCACGACCATGTTCCGGCTGTGGCTCATCGTTACTCGCCATGGCTATTACTGGCAGCCTTATGGCTCGGTCATCACCTCAGACGAGGCGCGCACCAACATGATCGGCTATTTCAGGATGCCGGACGAAAAAGGAGGCGCCGACATGGTCTGGCTGCTGCTCCGGCTGGGCAAGAGCCAGCCGCCGCCGCTGAGCTACCGGCTCCCCTACGAGGACATCATCCTATGCGGCTGATCAAGCGGGCGGTACGGCCCTTCTTCCTTGCGCTTGTCGCGCTGGTCAACGTCGTCGAGCGGGCATTCGCGTCTTCGCGGCATGCTTACAAGATATTGCTCATTCCCGGCTTCGAGCGGCTGCGCTGGGGCATCGGCGCGTGGCGCGCCTGGGCGAATTTCTATCATGCCTACAGGCGGGTTCCGGCCTATCGAGACTATATCGACCGGCTCGGCGGCAAGCCCGAGATCATGCTCGATCATGTGACGAAGCCCGACCTCAGTTCGATTCCGGAGATGGACAAGGAATCCTACGTCAAGAAATATCCGCAGGAGGAACGTCTGCTGGATGGCAAGCTGCCGTCGATGGGCGTGATGGTCGACGAGTCCTCCGGCAGCAGTGGCATGCCGACCAGCTGGGTGCGCGGCAAGACCGAGCGGATGATCACCAAGCAGATGATGCAGATGACGTTCCTGCGCATCACCGGCGAGGACGAGACCCTGTTCATCCTCAATGCGTTCGCGCTCGGCGCGTGGGCGACAGGCATGAATGTGGCGATCTCGCTGACCGACACGACAATCCTGAAATCGACGGGGCCGAACCTCGATAAGATCGTCAACACCATAAACGAGTTCGGGCCGCGCTTCCGCTATGTTGTGATGGGCTATCCGCCGTTCCTGAAGACGCTGGTCGACGACCCGCGTTTGGACTGGTCGAAATATACCATCGATGCGGCCTTCGGCGGCGAAGGCGTCTCGGAGAGCCTCCGTGGCTATCTCTTGAAGAAATTCCGGCGTGTGATCGGCAGCTACGGCGCCTCCGATCTTGAGGTCAACCTGGCGCTCGAAAGCGAACTCACCATCAACCTGCGCCGCGCGCTGCTCGGCGACGAGCGGCTGCGCAAGGCCATCGTGCGGACGGAATACGGCGTCACGCCGATGATCTTCCAGTACAATCCGCTGGCCTACTACCTGGAGGAGAACGCCAGTGGCGAATTGGTGGCAACCATTTCTCGGCCTTACAACATCTCGCCCAAGATCCGCTATAACATCCACGATCGCGGCCACGCGCTGCGCTTCAGCGAGTTGAAGCGCATCCTGCGCGAAGCCGGGCATGGCAACATTTTGAAGAACAGCGGCCGTATCCTCGACCTGCCGCTTTTGTTCATCTACGGCCGCTCCGATATGTCGATCGAGTATTACGGAGCCAAGGTCACGCCGGACAGCCTGCGAGAGATCCTGTTCGGCCTCGACGTGCTGGCGCCGGTACTGTCGACCTTTCGCCTCATTTCCTACGAAGACGCCGCGCACAACAAGCGCATGGAGGTGGCGGTCGAACTGGTGGAGGGCGCGACGCTGCCGTTTCCCGCCGAGATGTTGCAGGAGACGGTGTTCGAGAAGCTGGCCGCCATGAACGGCGATTTTCTCAACGCCTGGAAGCGGACGGCCACTGCCGACAACATGCCCGAGCTCAGGGTGTTCGCCTTCAACACCGGACCGTTCGAAGGCGGCCAACGCAGGCTCAAGAACGAGTACGTCGCCTCGAACATCAAATACGACAAGCTTTGAGAGCCTGGCAGTCGTCGCCGGGCAGCTGTCTCGGCTGCCGGGTTCGTCGAAGCCGCACAGCGGTTTCATCGGCAAAGGACAAAACAGACGTTGCGAGCCGCGCGATGATTTCAAGGTCCGAGCCGCGCCGGCGTCAGCAGTAAAGCGGCCTCGTCAGGCAGTGCACACCGCCGGTGGCCTTGGCGATCTCGGTGCCCTTGACTCGCTCGATGGTCACGCCTGCCGCCTGCTCCAGCGTTGCCTTGAGTTCTGCCGGCATGTCGAACGCGAGGTAGCGGCGGTTGCCCAGCGGCAGGAGGTTGCAGCGTTCATGGGCGATGGCGTCGGCCTTGTCGCAGCGCACGATCGAGCAACCGAGCGCTTCGGCATAGGCGAGCGGATTGACGGGGTTGAGCCGCCGGTTCTCATCGATCAGGAAGCCGGCGCCGAACATGCCCGCGGCGGCCAGGATCACCTTGTTGGGCAGCACGGTGAAGCCGGTGTCGAGATGCAGCAACGCCGGATCGTGCGAGAGGCCGATGATGTAGTCGACATGGTCGGGGATGAGATCGAGCGCAAGTTTGATGGCTGCCGCCTTGGTCGTCCTGACGCCGAAGCCGACGAGCAGCACGCGGCGCCCGTCGAACGTCACCGGAAGGACGTCGCCGCCTTCAAGATATTCGTCGTTCTCCAGA
>NZ_RZSR01000772.1:0-2928 GCF_004023265.1 Mesorhizobium sp. M1A.F.Ca.IN.020.06.1.1 | reverse complement strand
GGCGTGTTGGCGTTCTTGAGACCGCGTGCGACGAAACCGAAGGTGTTGCTTGAGGGATCCGTCAGCGCTTCAGCGGCGGCCACCAGCTGCTCGAAGCTCTCGGGATATTTTATACCTTTGGCGTCGAACAGCTCCTTGTTCCAGTAGAGGATCCAGTAGTCGACCGAGAACGGCAGCGAGCGCAGCACGCCCTGGCCGTCCTTGGCGAACTGGATGCCCGCCTCGGCGAAGTCGCTTTCGGTCAGCCCGGGATCGGTGAGGCCCGGATCGGCAACGAAGCCGGAAATGTCGGCCAGCCAGCCGCCCTTCTCGAACTGGCGCTTCTGCACATGGTAGCTCAGATGCACGACGTCGAAGCTCGGCTTGCCGGAGCTGAGCTCGATCACCGTCTTCTGGCGCTGCTGCTGTTCGGGTGTCGCCTCGGCATTGACCTTGATGCCGGTCAGCTCCTCGAACTCCGCGAGATTCTTCAGGATGGTGTCGCTGCGCGGGCTCTTGACCAGGTTGACGTCGAGCGTCGTGCCGGCAAAGCGCTTCCAGTCGACGCCCGCGGCGAAGCTCGGACGAAGACCGACGAGGCCGGTGGCGGCGAGAGCCGCGGTTCCCTGGAGCAGCTGCCTTCTGGTTGGACTGAATGGATTGGACGACATTTCTTCCTCCCGGTTGTCGTTGTCGATTACGCCACGACGATTGCGGCGCGGTTTTGCTTCCTCAAACCTGCAGCGCCAGCCGGCGCGCATTGTCGATGTGCTGGCTGATCGCCTCGACCGCCATCTGCGGATCGCGTTTCTCCAGGGCCTCGATCACCGCAAGATGCTCGCGCATGACCGGCACGACCCGACCGTCGATGCGGAACCGCTCCTGATGGATGAGCCGGATCTTCACCGAATTTACCAGATAGGCCTTGGCGATGATCTCGTTGCCCAGCGCGCTGATGAAGGTGTCATGCATAGCCCAGTCGATGTTCTGGGCCTTGGCTTCCATTTCGGGGGTCGGGGTCTGCGCCAGCGCTTGGGCGAGCATGTCCTCGTGCTCGCGCCTCAGACCCGCAATCTCGGCGTCGGACGCGTTGACGGCAAACAGCGCGACCGCCTCGCGCTCTATGAACAGGCGGAACTGGAAAGCCTCGCGGATCAGGCTGATGTCGATATGCGCGATCTGCATGCCGCGTTGCGGTATGGTGGTCAGCAGTCCCTCGGCCTCGAGCCGCGGCACGATCTCGCGGATGGCTCCGAGCGGCAGGCCGGTGAAGGCGACCAGCTCGCGCTGCGAAACGAACTGGCCGGGCCTGAGGTCGCGGGCCAGCAGATGCCGCGTGAAGCTGGCATAGGCCTTCTCCCTGAGGGTTGCCGGTTCGCTCGTGTCGTCCATGCCGATCAGCGCCCTCCCCGGTTCAGGCTGCCTGTGTCGCAAACAGCCTGTCGTAAGCGGCGCCAAGCTGTTGCCGTTCCTGCAAGGCTACCGGCACGAGCGGCGGCCGAACCGTCAGCCAGCGTTCGTCGCCGGTTTGGCGCGCCACCATGGCCTTCACCGCCGGGATGACCGGATGCCGGAGCAGTTCGAGGACGAAGCTTTCCACGCGGGAGTCGTCGCGTCCGCTCTCGATCATGGCGCGCAGTTCGCCGGCGGCGAAATTGGCCATGCCGGAAATCGCGCCCTGGCCGCCGATCCGCACCGCCGGCGCCAGATGCCGTTCGTCGCCGATGAGGATGATCAGGTCGCCATGCGTCTTGAGCAGCGCTTCGCTGTAGCCCCAGTCTCCACCGGAATCCTTGACCCCGGCGACCACGCCCGGATACGCCTTGCGAAGCCGGCCGATCAGGTCGAGCGACAGCTGCACCGTCGTGACCGAGGGGATGTTGTAGAGCAGCATGCCGCGGGCCAGCGGACCGAGCGCGGCGAACACGGCGCCGAACCAGCCGAACAACCCATCGTCACCGACATTCTTGAAATAGCTCGGCGGCGCCAGAAGGATGTTGCGGGCGCCGCGCTGCAACGCCTGGCGGCACTGCTCGGCAGCGTCCTCCGCCGCATCGACCAGCACGCCTGCAACGAGTTGGTCCGCGGGTATTCCCGCCGCAAGCATGGCATCGATGACCGCCTGCCGCTCCGCCGTACCGACGGAAGCGCCTTCGCCGGTGGTGCCGAACAGCGTTACGCTGCTGCAGCCAGCATCGAGACAGGCCCTAGCATGCTCGGTCATCAGCGGAACGGCGATCCGCCCGGCTGCATCAAAGGGCGTTGTGAGCGCAACCGACAGACCAAAGCGCGAACCCACCTGCAATTCTCCATTCATCAATCCGCGAGCAGGCGTAGCATACTGACATGTTAGTTGTAAACATAGCTCCGATGACGCTTGGCTGCGGCTGGAAACAATTCACAATGCCTGTAGAGCCAGTCCCGCCAGCGCGGATGCCGCGAGCGTCGGCAGCATGCCGGCCTTCAGCCCGAGCATGGCGACCATCGCCGCCGCCGACAGCAGCGCCGCGCGCCAGTCGAGCGAGGAAACGACCGGAACCTCGACGCCCCAGCCGACGCTCTCGACTTTGCCGAAGACGACATGCAGCGCGAACCACAGCGCAAGGTTCATCACCACGCCGACGACCGCTGCCGTTATCGCACCGAGCGCCGCCGACAACGCCTTGTTCTGCCGCAGCTGCTCGATGTAGGGCGCGCCGAGGAATATCCAGAAGAAGCAGGGCGCAAAGGTAGCCCAGAGCGTCAGCGCCGCCCCCAGCGACCCTGCAAGCAGAGGGCTGAGCGTACCCGCATGGCGATAGGCGGCGGCGAAGCCGACGAATTGCAGCACCAGGATCAGCGGTCCGGGCGTCGTCTCGGCAAGTCCGAGCCCGTCGACCATTTCTCCGGGCGAAAGCCAGCCGAACGAGGTCACCGCGGCTTGCGCGACATAGGCAAGAACCGCATAGG
>NZ_RZSR01000076.1:0-10915 GCF_004023265.1 Mesorhizobium sp. M1A.F.Ca.IN.020.06.1.1 | reverse complement strand
TGCTGGTGCGCCCGCACCGCAGCCGCTGCCGGATCAGCAATTCGCGGATCGGGCCGGCGTGGTGCCTCCCCCATCGGACATTGGTGTTCCGCTCCCGAGGATTTCCAGCACGCCTGTGGTGACAGCGCCGATTTCGCCGTCGGCCTATGCCGGCGCGGGCGTCTCCGCGCCTCAGCAAGATGCGTCAGGTGTCGTTGCGGCTCCGCCGCTGCCTGCTCCCAAGACCATCGCGGACTTGCCGGTAAAGACGGTGCCGGAATATCAGCCGCAGACGCCAAGCCAGTTCTTTGGCCCGGACGTCAATGTCGCCAGCTTGCCGGCCGGCATGCGGAACAACAACCCCGGGAACATCAAGTTTGTGGGACAGCGCGTCCCCGGCATCATCGGGCCATCGCAGAACACCGACCAGGGCGACCCCCAAGCGGTATTCGATAGCCCTTACTCGGGCATGCGGGCGGCCGCCAGCTTGGCACTGCGCAAGAACCAAGGGGGTGCCACGACTGTCGATCAGCTTGTTGCTGGCCAAGGTGGCTGGACGCCCGGGAACCACGCCGCGGCGGCAAATATCGCCAACACCATGGGCATTTCGCCCACAACGCCGATCGACCTGGCTCAGCCCAGCCAAATGAAGAACTTCCTTCGCGGGCTCGTCACCCAAGAGCATGGACCAGCCGGGCGGTTGTATTCGGACAACCTGATTTCGTCTGCGGTCGACGGGCTCACGGTGCCGACTGACGGGAATGCCGTCGCCTACAACGGGGCGACGACCGGCAATGCCGCAACCCCGGCGCTCGCAGCGTTCGCGAACGGCGACAATATCCCGCAAGCGCCCTCGGCTGGGGTTGCGCCGACCGGGTCGACTGGTGTGGTCGCACCCTTCACCAATGGCGCGACCCCTGACGCCAATTCGCAGGGCCGCCCATACACCGCCGGCATCATCGATGCGGTCAGAGGGCTTCTCCACGGCGAGATGCCCAACCTGTCGCCTGATGCGCGCATGGCGCTGATGTCGGCTGGTTTCGGCATGATGGCGTCCAAGAGCCCGAATTTCCTCACCGCTGTGGGCGAAGGTGGCCAGCAGGGCGTCAAAACGTATCAGGAGCGCCAGCAGCAGGCTCGCGAAAACGCGCTCGCTCAGTCCGAGATCGCGACGCGCGCCGGCAATCTCGGCCTCGAGGGGCAGCGTGTCGACATCGCGGGGCAGCAGCTGGCGCTTCAGGCGAAAACGACCGCGGCCGATATCGCCCAGACCACGGCCAACACCGCAAAGACCGGCGTCGAGACGGCCGCGCAGCGCTTCCAGCAGACGATCACGCCGGCCGGCATCATCGTGCGCGATGTCACCCAGCCGATGTCCCCGCCGAAGCTGTTGACCTGGGATCAGCTGCAGAATGGCCAGTCCATTCCGGGCGTGTCGGATCAGACCGCCGCACCGCCGACGGGCAGGCCAGCGTCGCCAGCGCCCGCGGCAGCTGCTCCCGCTGCCCCGGCCAAGGAGCCCGTCGCGCAGGCGACCCCTGTGCAGCCGGTCGGGCCGCAGCCTGCCAGCGCCGGCCAGGTCTTCACCCGAGCGGCGCCGCAGCGCATCCCGCTCGATCCGCGCATGTTCTCGCCGACCGGAACGGAGATCGTGAAGGGAGAAACCACGGACGCGCTTAAGGACGCCCGCGCCAGCTATCAGGCATCGGTGAGCGCAGAAACCCAGCTTGCCGAAATGAAGCACGATCTCGCCACGATCAACAATTCGGCGTGGACGACGCCCGGCACCGGCTTCGCGGCTCGCGTCAACTTCGCGAAATCGGTCAACACCGCCTTCCAGGGCATGGGCATGGAGGCGCCGATCGACGAGAAGGCGGTTGCCGCTGGCGAGGACCTCAACAAGCTCACCACGCGCCTCGGCTTCGACCTCTCATCGGCTCTCGGCTCGCGCGAGGCCGCCAACATCGTCAACCAGGCTATCGGGGCGGTACCAGGCGGCGCAAACTCGCCCGAAGGCGCGCGCCGCATCATCGCCGGCATTCAGGCCGCCAACCAGCGCAAGACCGATTACTACAACTTCTTGCAGGACTGGGCGTCGCGGACCGGCGGCTCGATCAAGGGGGCGGATGAGTATTTCAACACGCATCAGCCGCCCGAGCTCTACGCCCTGACCACCATCGTGCCGCCCGAGGCGATGCAGCATCTACGGCAGCACCCTGAGACCGCCAGTCAGTTCGACCAATACTACGGCGTCCCGGGAGCCTCCCGGATCGTTCTGGGCAGCCAATGACCGACAATCCCTACGCCCAGTTCGGGTTCTCCGGCGATCAGGACGCCGCCGCGCCAGCACCGTCGGCCGCTCCTGATGCATCGGGCCAGAACCCATATGCGCAGTTCGGGCCGTCGCCGACTGAGCAAGCGGCGACCACGGACGATGACGGCAAGGCCTCGCTCACCTCGGTGGCCAAGAACTTCGGCACCGGCATGCTGGCCGGCATCCCGAACCTTGCCACCACCGTCGAGCACGCCTTGACGCCGCCGGACCTCATCAGCGGTGCCAAGAACTGGTGGGACGTGGTCTCCGATCCCGACGCATGGAAGTTCAGCGGGCCGGCAAGCCCTGAACTGCAGGCCAAGATCGGTCAGGCAAACGCCAATCGGAACGCCAGTCTTGGGCCCGGCATTGGCGAAACCATCAAGCGCGGCATGGGCGAACTGGGCTTTGACCCCGACAATCCGGAACAGTTGCCGCAGCCGCAGAACGCGCCGGAGCGCATCGCGAGAATGGGCGGCGAAGGCCTGTCCAGCGCCGTGGTGTTCCCCGGCAGCCCTTTGGTCAACGCGACCGTGGGCACCACGTCGGGTATCGGATCCGGCATCGGTCGCGAGGTCGCGCCAGACAAATACAAGGACCTGGGCGGCTTGCTCGGCGGCCTCCTCGGCGGTGGCGTCGGTGCTGTCGCCTCTGAGGTGCCATCTGCCGTCGGGGCTGGCGCCCGGTCGGCTGCAGACTATGCCGCACCCTTCACCACGGGCGGTCAAGAGCGTCTGGCGGCAAAGACGATCGCCAACGCGGCCAGCGACCGAGATGCAGCCCTGCAGGCGCTCTCTCAGCCGCAGGAGATCGTCCCGGGATCAATGCCGACGACTTTCCAGGCGACCGGCGACACTGGCCTCGGACAGCTGGAGCGCGCCGTTGCAACGAGGTCGCCAGACGAATTCCTGACGCGTCGCGCCGATCAGAACGCGGCCCGTCTCGATGCGCTTTCCGATATACAGGCCGAAGGTCACCCTGAGGCCGTCGGGTCGTTTTTCCGCGACCAACTCGACCAGATCGACCAGCAGATGCAGGCCGCGCAGGATGCTGCAGCGACTTCGGCCAGATCGGCGACCGAAGGCCTTGGCGGTGCTCAGCCGACAGACGTGCTCGGGGAGAACCTCCGCACGCCGGTCCAAAACAGCGTCGATGCCGCCAAGGCGAGCGAGCGAGCGCTGTGGAAGGCCGTCGACCCCGACGAGACGCTCCAAACCGTGGCGGCGCCGATCAAGACCGCCTATGCGGACGTCTACGGCAATCTCGGGCCGGAAGGCTCCATTGGCCTCACGCCCGTCGAGAAGCAGCTCGGCGACGTCATCCAAGGGTATGGCGACGCCTTGCCGCTCCAGCGCGCTGTCGCGCTCCGCAGCGTCATTTCCAAGGCGATGAGGGATGCAAATTCACCATTGCAGGCCAATTCCATCGCCTACGGCCGGCTCTCTCAGTTGCGAGGGGCTGTCGAGGACGCTATATCTCAGTCCGTGAGCCAGAAGGCGGCCGACGAGCAGTTGGCAGTGCAGACTGGCGCGATGCAGCCGGAAGACATGATGCTGGAGCGGCTGCGTCAAGAGGTCAGTGACTTCCAAAGTGCAAAACGCGCCCAACTCGTTGGAACGCCTAGCGGCGACGCTGGAGGAGCTCTCGCCCGAGGACCGCGAGTATTTCCTCGCCAAATGGGAGCAGGAAATGAAGCGGGACGGCCTGCTGTCGGGGCTGAGAGCGGTTCGCAGCCTCAAGGAACGTTTCTCGACCAAGGAGCCGCCGACCGGCTGAAACAAGCCACCGCGGCCACCGCGCAGCGCAAGCAGACCTTCGGCACCAAGCCAGTCAGCCAGATCCTTCAACGCCCCGGCTCGACACAGCCCTACAATATGCCTGGCGGTGCGGTCTCGTCGACCGCGTGGAAGGCTGGTGCCGGCGGCGGTGACGCCGTCAACGCCATCCTGAAGGCCTCGCCGGAAGCCGTCGGGCCGCTCAAAGAGATCGCGGCCGCGTCTCTCCGCTCGAAGGCTGCGGACGGCATCATCACGGGAAAGACGCTCGACGCATGGAAGGCGCAGCACGGGCCGGCGCTGAAGGCATTGGAGCAAGCCTCGCCGGGCTCGACGGCCGCGTTCGAAAATGCAGCACGGGCCGGCGACCATCTCGCCACCCTGGCGCAGCAGCGCAAGGATGCGCTCACGGCCGTCGAGAAGAGCGCGATCGGCCGCATGCTCAAGGTCGAGGATCCCGCCGACGTCGTCAAAACGGTTGGCTCGATTTTCAACCGCAGCGACGCCGTGAAGACGATGCGGAGCCTCGCTCAGGCTGCGTCGCGTGATCCCGCGGCACTGGAAGGCCTCCGCCGCGCGGTCATCGAGCACATGGAAAGCAAGCTGATTTCCAACACGGAAGCCGGCACGTCGGGGAAAAACCTAATCAAATCCGATGCTTTTCAGTCGTTCCTCGGGAAGAACTATACCGCGCTGCGACAGGTGTTCAGCGATCAGGAACTGGGGTCGATGCGCGCCATCGCCCAGGACCTTAAGCGCGCCAACCGGTCGATTGCGTCATCGAAACTGCCGGGCCGCTCGAACACAGCGCAGGATCTCTCGGCCATGGCGTCGGCCGACCTCAAGCCGACGCTGCTCAACAAGATCATCACGCATGCCATCGGCGGCGGCGCCGGTTTTGCCGCCCTCGGCGATGTGCTGACGCCTGGTCTCGGCACCTTGGCCGGTATCGTCGGCACTCACGTTCTCGGCGGCATGCGAGAGGCTGGCATCCGCAACGTCGAGGACCTGATCCGCGACGCTATGCTTAACCCCGATCTGGCGAAATCACTCCTGATGAAGGCGCCGAAGAAGATCGACACCGGGTCGGAGCTAACGCTGGCGAACAAGCTCCGCCGCGTCGGCATGTTTTCGGCCGTGCAGAACAGCGGCCAGCAGTAGCCAGGCCAGAGATCAACAGGACTTTTGAGGGCGCTCTTTCGGGCGCCCTTTTTCGTGGAAAGCGCCGATGCCCTCAACTTTCACGCCAAACCTGAACCTCGAGCTCATGGCGACCGGCGAGTTTTCCGGTACCTGGGGCCAGCGGCTCGACAACAACGTTTTCAGCATTTTGGATGCCGTGCTGGGCAACACGCTGGCACTGCCGCTGACTAACGTCAATGTCACGCTCAACACCGCGCAGAGCCAGAACAACTTCATCGACTTGAGCGGCACACTTACCGGCAACGTCATCATCACCTTCCCCGCGATCGGCCGCACGTACTTCATCCGAAATGGCACGACAGGCAATTTCACGGTCACCTTGAAGACCTCGGCCGTCGGTGGCGCCACGGTGGTTATCCAGCAAGGTCAGAGCGGGTTCTTCGCCCTCAACGGCACAGACGTTCTTGCTGTTTCCAACACGCTCTACTCGCCGACCTTGACCACGCCGACGGTCACCGGCTCTCTCACAGTAAGCAGCACGGACGCGACTGCGGCTGCGAACCCCATAATCGACCTGTTTCGGGACACAGCGTCGCCAGCCGCGAGCGACGTGCTTGCCCAGGTCCAATGGAACAGCCGAGACAGCGCGGCGAACAAGCAGACTTATGCCGCAGACGATGTCCAGATCACTGACCCGACATCAGCCACGCGATCGGCCATCCGGCGCCTATGGTCCGTCATCTCAGGTGCGCTTGCGGTTCGGTTCAATATCGGCGCGGGGCTCTACAGCCAGGGCGTGACCGGCGGCGACAAGGGCGCCGGGACCATCAATGCTGGCGCCTACTACGCCAACGGCACCGCGCTCGCCATCACCAAGATATTCGACAGCGGGCAGCAGACGATCACCTCCGGGGGTGCCTTGACCTTGCCACACGGGCTTGGCGTTCAGCCGAAGCTTTATATGGCGGTTCTGCAATGTGTCTCGGCAGAGGGCGGCTTCAACGTGGGCGATGAGACACAATGGCCCCCTAACGGGAGCAACGACGGGTCGGGCAGTGCGAACGGCTACGTAATCGTCCCGGACCCCACGAACATGAATATCCGCTTCGGCAACAACAACCCTTGCATGACGCCCATGCCACGAAAAGATAATGGTGCGGACTTCGATCCTACACAATCCAAATGGAAGCTCGTGGTGAGAGCGTGGGCATGATCCAGCAACGCCACTGACTGAAAAACAAGGGCCGCGCGAAGCGGCCTTTTTCTTATTCCGCCTCTCCCCCAAAGCAAAGGACGTGCCTTCACGGGCGCGAGCGTATCGCTATTGGCAAACACGACCTTCGACCAACTTCCCGCCAGCGCAGGCCTCTCCGGCAACGAAATCGTGCCGATCGATACTCCGATCGGGGGCGGCAGCTATGTGACCGGGCGCACAACGGCAGCCGCAATCGCCAATCTTGCCTCAGCAGTCGGCCCGGTCGTCCTGGCTGAAGCGAGCCCGCTCTATGCGGAAGGACGTATCCTCGCCGGCACGCCCGGAGACATCAGCATCACCGACGGCGGTCCTCTCGCGAACATCGCTGTCGACCTCGTCGACACGACTGTCGCCCCCGGAACCTATGGCAACACGAGCGCAATCGCGCAGTTCACGGTCGACCAGAAGGGCCGCATCCAGTCGGCCGGCAACATCGACATCACCGGCACCTATCAGCCGCTTTCGGCCAACCTGACCTCGTGGGCAGCGATCACGCGCGCCGCCGGCTTCGATTCTTTCACCGCGATCCCCTCGAGCGCGAACCTCCGGGCGCTCATGACCGATGAGAGCGGCACGGGATCGCTCTATTTCCAGAATGGCAATCTCGGCACGCCGTCGGCTGGCGTGCTCACCAACGCCACGGGATTGCCGGTCACCACCGGCATTTCCGGCTTGGCGACAGGCATGTCGGCATTCCTGGCTGGGGGGACCAGCGCCCAGCTAGCGGCGGCCGTCACGGATGAAACCGGCTCCGGGTCGCTGGTCTTCTCCACGTCTCCGGTCCTGGTGACGCCAAACCTCGGAACGCCCTCTGCCGCGGTGCTGACCAATGCGACGGGCCTGCCGGTGTCGACCGGTATCTCCGGGCTTGCCACCAACATGGCTGCATTCCTCGCCGGCGGCACGAGCGCTCAACTGGCGGCTGCGGTGACAGACGAGACGGGCTCGGGCGCGCTCGTCTTCGCCAACTCTCCAACGCTGGTGACGGCTTCCTTGGGCTCGTCGACCGCGACCACGCAGACGCTTGGAGATAATTCCACCAAGCTGGCGACCACCGCCTTCGTGCAGGCCGCCGTCAGTGCCACCACGACGCTCCCGGCATCAAAATACGCCACCACGGCCGCCCTGCCATCCGTCACCTATGCCAACGGCACCTCGGGCGTCGGCGCCACGCTGACAGCGACCGCCAACGGCGCGCTCTCAATCGACGGCACTGCGGTATCCGTCAATGACGTCGTCCTGATCAAGAACCAGGCAGCGACCCTCCAAAACGGCATCTACACCGTCACCGCGACCGGCAGCGCCGGTGCTCCGTTCGTGCTCACCCGCGCGACCTATTACGACCAGTCGACCGAGATCAACCTTGGCGACAACACCTTTGTCAGCGCTGGCGCTACCCTTGCCGCCACGACCTGGCAGCAGAACGGCACCGAGCAGCCGGTGATCGGTACAAACCCGATCACCTTTGCTCAGGTCGCCGGCACAGGCACCTATACCGCTGGCAACGGTCTTTCGCTCACCGGGACCCAGTTCGCCATCGACACGACCGTCACGGTCGACAAGAACACGGCGCAAACCCTTACCAACAAGACGCTCACCTCGCCGACGCTGACGACGCCAGCGCTTGGCACCCCGGCTTCGGGCGTGATGACGAACGTCACCGGCCTACCGCTCACCTCGGGCGTCACTGGCCTCCTGCCGATCGCCAATGGCGGCACGAATGCCGGCGATGTAGGCACGGCGCGGCTTAATCTCACGGTGCCCGTCTACGTGGCCAACATCGCCGCCCTTCAGGCGCTCGATACCACGAAGGACACAGTTGCCATCGTGACCCAGACGGGGCGAGCGGGCACCTTCGTCTGGACATCCGGCAACTTTTCGACCCAGATCGCGGCCGATACTCTACAGGGCATCTACGTGAAGGCGACGGCCATCGCGTCGAGCTCCGGCGCGTGGGTGCGCGTGTATGCGTCGCCAGCGTTCGCCAAATGGTTTGGAGCAGTCGGAGACGGCTCGACTGACGATGCTGCGGCCATCAACGCCGCCCTCACTGTCGCCGGCGTTGTGGCGCTGGACAATCTGGTCTACGCGGTCGGCAGCACCATCAACATCAGCACAGACGGGCAAGCTTTGAGCGGGCCACCGGATCGCCCCGGCGGGACCTTCAACGCGTCTACAACGACCGGCGCCGCCCTGAAATGGATCGGCGCAACTGGCGGCATCGTGGTTATCCTGGGCAGCCAGACCGCTGGCGTAGACATGCATGGTGGCGCGCTGCAAAACGTCCAGATCGACTGCGGCGCGGCCGCTAACTACGGCCTGCAGGTCAAGACGATCGATAATGCAACGGTCGAAAGGATCAAGATCCATAATGTTCGGGACAATGCCTCAGCTGCGGGGCTCAACCTCACTTCGAACGTCAACGCGTTCTCGCCGATAAACTGCATCCATAACTGCTCGTTCCGCGACATCTCCATCGCGACATCGAATTCCGGGTTCGGCATCTACAACAATACCCTCGGCACGACAGGCGGGCAGAACACCACCAATTGCGTGTTCGACAACATCCACGTCACCCACAAGAATAATACGGGCTTCCAGTTCTCCGCGATCGACACCTCAGTGCTCACGCGCATGGCAACGAGCAGGCTGGCCGGTGGTACCGGCTCCAATCTCTACCTCGATGGCAATGCCGCCTCGGGCAAGATTGTCGAGGGCAACGTCTTCGACCTGTTCCATCCCTACTGCGCGGACGGAACGCCGCTGATCTATGCGGACGGCCAGTATTCGAGGCAGAACAAGGCGATCTTCACAGGGGTAGACGCGTTCGCGATCCCCCAGATCATCAATGGCGCGGAGATATTCTTCGAGTTCACCGGCTCGGGGTATTCGGGAGTGATTGCGACGGAAGCTCCGTTCAATCGCGTCCCTCCACTCCAGATCACCAACTACGATTCCAGCGATCCCACCAAGCTCGACTGGTACGAGGAAAACACATGGACACCGGGCCTATCGTTCGGCGGCGGCACGACGGGTCTGACTTACACCACGCAATCAGGCTGGTATCAACGGATCGGACGCACAGTCCTGTTGCACTTCCGCATCACCATCAACGCGAAGGGGTCTTCGACGGGGGCGGTGCTCTTGACTGGCCTGCCGTACACGTCCGCAGCCCAGTTCGGCGGCTGTTTCATTGATTCCTATTCGGGCATGTCGGGGCTTTCCGGGGGCATTCTCGGGCAGACCACCAACAACAGCAACACCGTCGCGCTGAACACCAACTCAGCCACGGCATCGGTGGCGTTGGCCGATACCAATTTTGCCAACGGCTCTGCCATTAACGGCACCATTCTCTATCGAGTGGGCAGTTGATCTGGGCTTGCCGCTGCTCTAGAGGTGCCGGTATGCGGCCGAGACTTGACGGGTTGGATTCGTTACGGGGCATGGCGGCCGTTTCTGTCGCCATTTTCCACAGCGTCGTGCTCCTCGACCTTAGCAACGGCAGGCCACCGGAATGGTTCATGCAGTTGCACATCGCGGTGCCGTTGTTCTTCACCATTTCGGCGTTCGCCTTATGCGCCGGCTATTCGGCGAGCCTAAGTTCTTGGCGCGGTGTCCGCGAATTCTACTGGCGGCGCTATTTTCGGATCGCACCGCTATTTTACGTCATGGCGACGGTGTGGACCTTCTACACGTCGTCCTACCCCAGCATTGAAGACGTCGTTCTGAACGTTGTTTTCGCGTTCAATTTGCTGCCGGGGAAAGATGGCAGTCTGGTTGCCGCCGGATGGTCGCTCGGGGTCGAGATGCTGTTTTATGTTTTCTTCCCGTTGCTGCTGTTGGTCCTGCGAGATGTGCGTTCGGGCGCCGCTGGCCTCGTGGCATCAACAGTGATTGCGGCCGCGGCTGCGGTGTTGATGGCGTCGGTGCCTGACCGCTTCGGGTGGCATTTCTTCGTCGTTCAAGGCCCCTATTTTGTCGGCGGGATCCTTCTATTCCACATCTTCGAGCGAGTGGCACGCAACACCGTTTCGGAGCGCCGCACGTTGGCTTTGCTTTTGATGGCGTCGGTGATGCTCGCTTTGTCCGTCCTGGCGATGGTCGACCGCCATGCATTGACCTTCATGGGCTGGTACGCCCGCGAGAACATCATAGGGCTCTTGCTAATGCCTTTGGTGCTGGCCTTTGCGGTCTTCCCTTTCCCCGCACTGGTGAACCGGGCCACCATATTCATCGGCACGGTCAGCTACGGCGTATATCTAATCCATCCGTTCGTGATTGCGACGCTTGGTAGGACGGTGGCTCAACACATGGCCGGAAAGCCGGCTTGGCTCGTCGTGATCACGACGATAACGACCGTTCTGAGCGTGACCATCACGGCTGCTGCGGTAACGTATTTCGGGTTTGAGAGACGCGTCAGCAACTTTGGCCGTCCGGCTCGAGTTGAAG
>NZ_RZSR01000771.1:0-2930 GCF_004023265.1 Mesorhizobium sp. M1A.F.Ca.IN.020.06.1.1 | reverse complement strand
GCGCTGCGCCGCCTGCTTTCGGACCGTACGGCCTTCGAGATCGTCGAGACGCGGCGCCGCGAGCGCGGCCGGGTCGCCGAAATGATCGCCGTTAGCGGACCGGTCTACGCGCCCTGGGTCATCTGATTTTTAACGATTTTCTGGCTTTGTAGCGAAGCCGGTGTTGCGCAAATGCATCACAAACCCGTGAAATCGAGCGGCTTTGGGGACGGTCCCAAACCGCCACAAAAATGTGCGATTGGCCGGACATAGCGTTGCCGGGCAAGGGGATAATGGTTTATGGCTGCGGCCGGGACCGAAACGACGCCGAAAGGGCGGAATCCAAACATGTTTTTTTCGCGAGTTGGTCAATCGAAGGCGCCGTATCGGGCTGTTTTCCTGGCGTTTTCGTTGGTCGCCCCGTCGCTCATGCTGTCGGCCTGCATGTCCTCCGAAAAGGACGTCAATCTGGCGACCTATGTCGACCACACCGAACCCGCAGACGTTCTCTACAACCAGGGCCTCGCCAATCTGAATGCCGGCCGCCTCGATGAGGCGAGCAAGAAGTTCGACGCCGTCGACCGCCAGCATCCCTACTCGGAATTCGCCCGCAAATCGATGGTGATGGGCGCCTTCGCCGATTATCGCGCCGGCAACTATGACGAGGCGATCGGTTCCGCCAAACGTTACCTGACGCTCTATCCGTCAACCGACGATGCCGCCTATGCGCAGTACATCATCGGCTTGAGCTACTACCGGCAGATCAAGGACGTCACCCAGGACCAGAAGGAAGCGCGCCAGACGGTGCAGACCATGCAGGATCTGGTGACCCGCTGGCCGAATTCCGAGTATGTCGACGACGCCAAGGACAAGATCCGCTTTGCCACCGACCAGCTCGCCGGCAAAGAGATGCAGATCGGCCGCTACTATCTGGAACGCCGCGAATATATCGCCGCCGTCAAGCGCTTCCGCACCGTGGTCGAGAACTACTCCAACACGCGCCATGTCGAGGAGGCGCTCGCGCGACTGACCGAAGCCTACTACGCGATGGGCCTGACTTCGGAAGCGCAGACAGCCGCAGCGGTGCTCGGCCACAACTATCCGGACAGCCAGTGGTACAAGGATTCCTACAAGCTCCTGCAGAGCAACGGGCTTGAACCGCGCGAGAATGCCGGGTCGTGGATCTCCAAGGCCGGGAAGCTGATCACCGGCGCCTGACACTTCTGATGCTGTCCAGACTGTCGATCCGCGATATCGTCCTGATCGAGAAGCTGGACATCGACTTCTTGCCTGGGCTTTCGGTGCTGACCGGCGAGACCGGCGCCGGCAAATCCATCCTGCTCGATGCGCTGTCGCTGGCGCTTGGCGCGCGCGGCGACGCTTCGCTCGTCCGCCATGGCGCGGCGCAGGGCCAGGTCATCGCCGTGTTCGACGTGCCGCGCAACCACCCGGCGCGCGCGCTGCTTGCCGACAACGACATCGAGGATGATGGCGACATCATCCTGCGCCGCGTGCAGACCGCCGACGGCCGCACCCGCGTTTTCGTCAATGATCAGCCGTCCAGCGTGACCCTGATGCGCGACGTCGGCCGCGCGCTGGTCGAGATACACGGCCAGCATGACGAGCGGGCGCTCGTCGATCCCGGCGCCCACCGCGAATTGCTGGATAGTTTCGGCGGCCATCTCGGCGCCGTGCGCGGGACGGGCGAAGCCTGGCGCTATTGGCGGAACTGCGAACAGGAGCTTTCGCGGCACCGCGCCAAGGTCGAGGCGGCGGCGCGCGAGGCCGATTATCTCAGGGCCTCGGTCGCCGAGTTGGCGAAGCTCGATCCGCAGCCGGGCGAAGAGACCGAGCTTGCCGAATTACGCGCCCAGATGATGCGCGCCGAAAAGATCGCGTCCGAGATTCACGATGCGCAGGATGTGCTGTCGGGGCCGTCTTCGCCCCTGCCGCAGCTCGCCAGCCTGCTCAGGCGGCTGCAGCGCAAATCGGGTGAGGTGCCGGGCCTGCTCGACGATGTGGTCAAGTCGCTGGACGAGGCAATGATCTCGCTCGACGCGGCGCAGTCCGGCGTCCAGACAGCACTACGCGCCACCGAATACGATCCGCAGCGCCTGGAAAAGGCCGAAGAGCGGCTGTTCTCGCTGCGCGCGGCCTCACGCAAGCACAATGTCGCGGTCGACGATCTGGCGCAGCTGCGCGACACGATGGCGGCCGACCTTGCCGATCTCGATGCGGGCGAGGAACGCCTGCACGGGCTGCAGAAACAAGCAGCCGCCGCGCGCGAAGCTTACGACATAGCCGCGGCGCAGCTCTCTTCGCTGCGCCATGCGGCGGCGGCGGGCCTCACCAAGGCGGTGATGGCCGAACTGCCGGCCCTCAAGCTCGAGCGGGCGGAGTTCATCGTCGAGATGGTGAGCGATGCCGATGGCCGCATGGAAGAAGGCATCGACCAGGTCGAGTTCTGGGTGCGCACCAATCCGGGCACACGGCCCGGGCCGATGATGAAGGTTGCGTCCGGCGGCGAGCTGTCGCGCTTCCTTCTGGCCCTGAAGGTGGCGCTTGCCGACCGCGGCTCGGCGCCGACCCTGGTCTTCGACGAGATCGACACCGGCGTCGGCGGCGCCGTGGCCGACGCCATCGGTCAGCGGCTGGCGAGGCTGTCGAAGCGGGTGCAGGTGCTTTCGGTCACGCATGCGCCGCAAGTGGCGGCGCGCGCCGCGACGCATTTTCTAATCTCGAAGTCCGGCGGCAAGGACCGTGTCGCAACCGGCGTTGCCGAAATGGATCGCGCGGCGCGCCAGGAAGAGATCGCGCGCATGCTGGCCGGCGCCACCATCACCGATGAAGCGCGCGCCGCCGCTGAGCGGTTGCTGCGCGAGAACACGGCGGCAGCCTAGGCTTCTTGATCCCCGGCTGGAATGCCGAGTCAGCAGGTGGCTGCATCCTGC
>NZ_RZSR01000770.1:0-2940 GCF_004023265.1 Mesorhizobium sp. M1A.F.Ca.IN.020.06.1.1 | reverse complement strand
CCCTCATCCTGAGAAGGGTGGGCACTACCAGGTTGCCTACGGCCATCGCAGACTAGCTGCCGTCAGGCAACTCGGCCGCATGGTCCGCGCTGTCGTCAGGGATCTGACCGACGAGCAGCTCGTCGTCAGCCAAGGCCAGGAAAACAACAGTCGCAGCGACCTTTCCTACATCGAGCGCTGCTATTTCGCGGCGAAGCTCGAGGCCAAGGGCTTTTCGCGAGACATCATCATGGCCTCACTTGGCGTCGATAAGGCGGCGCTGTCTAGGATGATTGCGCTGGTCGCGCGCCTGCCGGCCGAGATTATAGAGGCGATCGGCACCGCAGAATCTGTTGGGCGTCAGAAATGGGCCGAGCTTGCCGATCTGCTTGAGGAAAAGGGTAAGCGGGCCAAGGCGCTCAAAGCCATCCAAGATTCTGAATTCGCGGCGCGCATGAGTGATGAGCGTTTTCAGGCCATATACGACCTCGTCAAGACCGCGGCAAAGAAGCCGGACCGGACGATGTGGACCGCCGCCAACGGATCTCGACTGGTCACAATCAACGAAAGCGAAGCGAAGATGACCTTCGCCTTCGACAAGCGTATCGAACCGGAATTCGCCAGCTTCGTGCGGGAGCGCCTGCAAGCGCTCTATGACGAGTTCCGCCAGAAGATAACGGACTAAGGAGCACTGAACCGCAAAAGAAAAAGGCCCCCAGACGTCGCCGTCGTGGAAGCCTCTCTCATGATCTAAGCAGTCTGAGAATCGCAAATCCACGAATCACTGTCAAGAGTCCAGGCGCCGAATTGGCGAGTTGATTTCTTTTGCCTAGCGATAGGTGGAAGGAAAATGGGGACGCATACCGCAACGACGCCTTTTGGGCGGCGGCCGATGACGCTTAGCTTGCTTGCAAGCCAGGTCGCGGCCAGTCAGATCGACCAGGAAGCACGAGCTTCGAAGTGGGAGGTCTTTAGGGATATCAGGGAGGCAAAGCAGGCGCTGGGCGCGACCGATCGCGCGCTGGCGATCCTCAATGCGCTGCTATCTTTTCATCGCGCGGACGAACTCTCGGCCGAGGGCAGTCTGATCGTATTTCCCTCCAATGAGCAGCTCATCCGTCGTGCCAACGGCATGTCGCCGGCGACGCTGAGGCGGCATTTAGCCAATCTGGTCGAGACAGGTCTCGTCATCCGGCGCGATAGTCCGAACGGCAAGCGGTTCGCACGCAAGGGGGAGGGCGGTGCAATCGACCAGGCCTACGGCTTCGATCTTTCGCCGATCCTGGCCCGGGCCGAGGAATTCAAGGCTCTGGCTGCCGATGTGAAGGCTGAGCACAAGGCCTATCGGTTGGCCAAGGAGCGCCTCACAATCTGTCGCCGCGACGTCGTCAAGATGATCGAGGTCGGGATCAACGAAGTCGCTCCAGGCAACTGGCAGGGCTTCCTGCGCCGCTATGAGGCAGTCATTGCTAGGTTGCCACGCACGGCGGCGCGATCGGTCCTCGAAGCCATCTGTAACGAACTGGAAGACCTTTGGGCCGACGTCCATCAGACGCTGGAATCGTTTATCAATTCCCAGAATCTGAACGCCAATGAGTCCCAATCTGAGCGTCATATACAGAATTCAAACCCAAATGTTTCTTCTACCGATGAATCTGAACATCGCTCTAGAAAAGAAAAAGAAGCGAGCGGCGTTGACGCCAAAATCGACAACGTACGCGCCTTGCCGAACCGGGTTTTGCCTTTGGGCTTGGTGGTGGACGCGTGCCCTGAGCTTTTGACGCTGGCTCGCGATGGGCAGATCACGACCTGGCGCGATTTTGTCGCCGCGGCCGAACAGGCCAGGCCGTTCATGGGCATCAGCCCCAGTGCCTGGCAGGAAGCGGTCGAGGTCATGGGTCAGGAAAAGGCGGCGGTTACCGTGGCTGCGATCCTGCAGCGGTCCGATCGGATCGGCAGCCGCGGCGGCTATCTTCGCAATCTGACCGAGCGGGCGCGCGACCAGAAATTTTCCGTATGGCCCATGGTCATGGCGCTGTTGCGCGAAAAACTAGACGCGCGCGCCAACGCAACAGGTCCCGGTGCGAGGGCACGAACGGATCATGCAGATGGAGGCCAGGCTGAACCGGTCGAGATCAGCGAGGCGCTGCGCAAGAGCATGAAAAAGAAGGGTTGGGAACGGTGAGGCGCCTCACACGATCAGCCGCGCGGCATTTCCATTCCGTCGCTCGGCGTCGTTGTAATAGCGTGAGGCCTGTTGCACGGAACGATGTTGCGATTGCTGCATGGCTTCGGGCAGGGGAATGCCGCGCCGTGCAGCCTCGGTCAGGAACCCAGCGCGCAGGCCATGGGCACTGAATTCCCTTGGATCGAGCCCGGCCTGGAGGATGCGCCGTTTCAGGATCAGATTGACGGCTTGCGGGGTGAGCGCCCTGCGCTCGAGGTGGCCCCAGCGGTCGATGCGGCGGAACACGGCGCCTTCGGTGATCCCCGCGCGCGCCAGCCAATCCTCCAGGGTTGCCACCGGCTTGCCTATCAGCAGGACGGACGCGCCGCCGTCGGCCTCCGCGGTCTTGGTCCGCCCAAGATGGATAGTCACGCATGGCAGCAGGGCGGTATCTGGATCGTCCGGGTCGGCCGGCACGGGATCCTCTTCAATCAGCTGTTCGACGCGCAGAGAGGAAACTTCGCTGCGGCGACGGCCGCCGGAGGCGAAGGCGACCATCAGCAGCGCCCGATCGCGCACATCCACGAGGCGATCGCCGGCGCAAGCCTTCAAAAGTTCGCCCAGCACGTCGAGCGTGACGGCCTTGGCGCTTTTGCGAAGTCGCGGCCTGGAACTGGCTCGCACAGCGAGTTTCGTTGCATTGCGTGCGGATTCCGACATGAAGTCGGCCGCCATTCCGATCAAAGACCGGCCACCATTCCGATTTGAAGCCGGCCACCGTTCCGATCAAAGAC
>NZ_RZSR01000769.1:0-2940 GCF_004023265.1 Mesorhizobium sp. M1A.F.Ca.IN.020.06.1.1 | reverse complement strand
TCCTGCTAGTCGGCGGCGTCCTTCGCGGCAAGCGAATCCATACCGAAGACGAGCAGCGCCATGCCGCCGCCGACTAGCAGGAAGCCGGGAAAATCGAAGGGCGTGCGGACCGGCTTGGTGGTCGTGGGGAACAGCGAGGCCGCGAGCAACGCGGCCGTCAGCGCGATCGGAATGTTGATGTAGAAGATCCAGCGCCACGAGACGTAAGTGGTCAGCGCGCCACCGACGAGGGGCCCGACCAGCGGGCCGGACTGGCCGGCGAGCGAAATATACATGTTGATCCTGAGCGTGCGGTCGCGCGGAAAGCTCGACAGGATTACGACCTGACCGAGGGTGCCCATCAGCGCACCGCCGAAGCCCTGCAGCGCGCGCGAGCCGACCAGCATCCAGATGTTTTCCGACAGGCCGCACAGGGCCGAGGCGCTGGCGAAGACCAGCAGCGCAAAGCAATAGACGTTGCGCAGGCCGAAGCGGTCGGCCAGCCAGCCGCCGAGCGGCATCGTGACGATGAGGCTCGCGACATAGACGGTGATCAAAAGCCCGAGCTGGCTCGGCGGGCGGCCCAGGCTTTCGCCGATGCCGGGCAGCGCGGTCACAATGACATTCTGGTCGAGGCTGGTCATGAACACGCCGAAGGCGACGGTCGCCGGCAACAGCAGCGACGGGTCACCCGCCGGAGCAAAGCGGGTCGTGGCTGTCGCCGTAGTCTCTGCGGTCATGGAAGGATGTTGTCGAACCGGTTGCCTGAGGGCTCCGAGAGCCGCGTTCCTTATCTATCGTCTTCGCTGGCCCAAGGCTCAAGCGGCAGTTGTGGCCGTCGATAGTGCCACGCGCCGGCTGAACCAATCCCCGAGTGCTGCCTGCTTAGAGGCAAATTCGGCACGGAAAACCGCCGCGCAGTTTCCTGGAATTGCGCTTAGTGCACCTCGTAGCCGACTTCCTCGCTCGCGTGGCACAAGGCCTTCCAAAAGGAGCGCGCGAAGGAGCGGAACACATAGATGTCGAATTGGTCGCCACCGGTGCGCTGGATCTGTGCAAAGACATCGTGGTGGTTGGTCGAGCGGCCGGCGCCGAGCGGGAAGGCCGGCAAGGCGAAGTCGATAGCGAAGAATTTCGCCATCACCCACTCCGCTTTCGGCCCGGCGATGCGAATCGCGGTGCGGCCATGCGAGAGATCGGTAATCGTGCCGATGGACGGCGTGATCAGGCCGGTGAACGCGGAAGCCAAGCCCTCGGCCTCGTCAACCACGGTGAATTTGCCCGGCGCGAATCCGAACGCGGCTTTCGCGCCGTTGACGACGCCGCCGCCGGCTCCATCCGGCAGGGCAAGGCCTGTCACCTTGTATATGCCGGACATCAGCCGCTTCTCCTCGCCCGGCCATGCTGCGAGCTGCAGGATCGAGCCCGGCCGCGTTTCGGACAGGATGACGTCAACGCCATGCTCGAAATTGCCGTGCGAGCCTGGATGATAGACCGGTTCAAGCGGCGACAGGCGCTCAGGCAATTGCCGCTCGGGAAGTTGTCGCTCAACCATGCATGCGGCTCCCGTCCGGATCGTAGAAATGGTTGGAGACGATCTCGACCGGCCCGAACCGGTTGCGCAGCGGATCGGAGACGAAGGCGCGCGTGCCGTGGCGCGCCTTGCCGCCTTTGACCAGCGCAAGCGCTATGTATTTGCCGAGCGCCGGCGAATAGCAGCAGGCGGTGATATGGCCGATCGAATCGTGCGGGTTCGCTTCGTCGAGTTCCTCGACGATATGTCCGCCACCGTTCAGCGCGCGGTTGTCGAGAGCGATCAAGCCGACCAGTTCCAGCCGGTCCGGGGCGATCAGGCCTTCGCGATCCATCATGGCGGAACCGATGAAGGGCTTCTTCTTCGACAGCATCCAGTCGAGATGCAGGTCGCGCGCCGTGGTGCGGCCGTCGATCTCCGCGCCGGTGACGTGGCCCTTCTCGATGCGCATGGTGCCAAGCGCCTCGAGCCCGTAGGCGACCAGGCCGAAAGGCTTGCCGGCCTCGATGAGAGCCTCCCAAACGCGCGTTCCATAGCCGGCGCCGGAATAGACCTCGAAAGCCATCTCGCCGGAGAAGGAGAGGCGGCAGATCATCACCGGCACGCCGGCGATCTCACCGTGCACAATGCCCATGAAGGGAAGCGAGGCGTTGTCGACGGCCGTGCCCTTCACGCAGGCAGCGAGGATCGCCCTGGCTTTCGGTCCGCCGATCGCGGCCCCCGCCCACTCGTCGGTGACGGAGGTGACGGTGACCTTCAGTTCCGGCCAGATCACGTCGAGGAAATACTCCAGATGCTGCATCACCTTGCCGGCATTGGCGGTGGTGGTGGTCATCAGGAAATCCTGTTCGCCAAGCCGCCATGTGGTGCCGTCGTCGAAGGCAAGCCCATCCTCGCGCAGCATCAGACCGTAGCGGGCCTTGCCGACCGCGAGGGTGGAAAACATGTTCGTGTAAACGCGGTCGAGGAATTCCGCCGCATCCGGGCCCTGAACGGCGATCTTCCCAAGCGTCGAGACATCGACGATGCCGGCGCTCTCACGCGTTGCCGCGGCCTCGCGGACATAGGCCTGCTCGACCGTCTCGCCGGCGAGACCGTAGATCATCGGGCGGTACCAGAGACCGGCCGCATACATGGTCGCGCCGTTGTCGATGTGCCAGTCGTGCATCGGCGTCAGCCGCTCGGGCTTCAGGTCGCCGAAGCGCTCGGCCGCCAGCGAGCCGATCGACACGGCCGTGTAGGGCGGCCGGAACCGCGTCGTACCGACTTCGGGGATCGGCTTGCCCAGCGCCTCGGCCATGATGGCGAGGCCCGGCACGTTGGAGTTTTTGCCCTGGTCGGTCGCCATGCCGAGCGTGGTGTAGCGCTTCAGATGCTCGACCGAGACGAAGCCCTCGCGGTGCGCGAGCCGCACATCCTCGGCGGTC